>JACQXR010000008.1 GCA_016208585.1 candidate division TA06 bacterium
AAGTATTTACAGATGTTATTATAGAGAAAACTGAATACCAGTTCAAAACAAAACGGATGAAGTTTTTACTTCGTCCGTTTTTCGTATTCTGTCGCCAGCAACTTCAGAATATCGTTCCGGGAATAATGCCAAAGCCCGCAGTCCTCGTCGGGAGGCTTGGCCAGGCAGCCGCCCAAACACCAAGGCAGCAAGCCGCAGATTCTGCAATGCTGGAGACGATAGGGATTCCAGGCCAGATAGCGGAACAGTTGGGGCGAAAAGGGGTCGTCCATTATTTTATTGATCCGGTTTTCCGGCCGGCCCAGGTCGTTCCAGCATTTGTAAATGTTTCCCTCCGCATCCACTATGAAACTTTGGGGGTCGGCGGCCTGGCAGCACACCGGCTTGGGCCGGGGCAGGTTCAGGATCTCAAATCCATCGCTGACCAGGGTTTTAAGAACGTCGGTCTCCTCGTCGCTGAACCGGGGGGCGCTTTGGCAAAACCCGGCCAGATTGCGGCAGAGCGTTTCCGAAGGCTGGCAGGGAATTATCTTGACCGCCGCCGAAGCGGGAAGTTTGCTCCTATTTTCTGCCAGCCCGGCTAGGCTGGCCAGATAAACTGCCTGGAGCGAGGGATCATTCACTATTTCACCGGCTTTCAGGCTGGCATATATCCGGTCCGGAGGGTGGCGTCTGTCTTTAATCATTATCGGCAAATGGTCCGGGCCGCCGTTGGTGATCAGGCTGTAAACTGCACGGGCATTCAGTTTCCGGCAGGTTCCATCCAGCCATTCTTTAAGTTCCAAAGCCAGGGGCCAGGCCAGGGCCGGCTCGCCGCCCCAAAAAGTCACCGAGAGATCCTTAAGGCCGGGACGCTGCAAAACCAGAGCCTTGATCGCTTCGAGGGCCTGAGGGCTTAAATCCCGGGGATTTTCCCGATAGGGGCAGCCGGGGCAGTTCTGGTCGCAGCGGGTGGTCAAGGCGATCCACAGGTCAAGCCGGCCGGAGGAAAAACGGAACAGGTTGGAGGAAAGCTCCAGCTCTAAAATCTCGTCGGCCTGCTCCTCTACCATGAAGCTGCCCGAGGCCAAAAGCTGCAAGGTCCGCTCCACCGTCGGGTCCTTTAAGTTCATCAAATTGCGGGTGATGGGCATCTGCAAACCGCCGTAGATGGCGGCCTGCGCCTGGTCCAGGCTTAAAAAGCTCCGGCGGACGCAGTTGTAAAGCATCTGGGGCAGGCCCCGGCGCCGGATGATGTGGTTGTAGCGGGAAGGCTTCATTAATAAATAGGAAAATAAATAAATGGGAAATAGTTAAATGGGAAATAGTTAAAGTGGAAAATAGGAACTGGGATCCGGTTACGCCAAGACTTTGCCGGACAAGAATGGGAATTGACCGCTACGGGCGAGTAAACATAGTTTCATAAAAAAGCAAAAGGCCGGAAATTCCGACCTTGGTTAACGTCCCCTTATTCCAGGAACAGCTTTATCCGGAAGCCTATTTTACCGGGGGCACAGGGGCCGCCGCCCGGGCCAGGTTGTTCTTCAGATCGTCCTGGTTGTCGGTGTGGATCAAGGCTTCGTCCAGGGTGATCATCCGGCGCCGCACCAGGTCGGCCAGGGAGTGGTTCAAGGGCATCATGCCTTGCTTGGTGCCCATCTGGATAGCCGAGGGGATCTGGCTGGTCTTGCCTTCGCGGATCAGGTTGCGGATGGCGCCGTTAATCAACATCAGTTCGTAGGCCATTATCCGGCCCTTGCCGTCGGCCCGCCGGGGCAGCACCTGGGAAAGCACCGCCAGCAGGTTGCCCGAAATCTGCATCCTCACCTGGGCCTGCTGGTAGGGCGGGAAGACCTCCACGATCCGGTCGATGGTCTGCATGGAATCGGTGGTATGCAGGGTGGAGAGCACCAGGTGGCCGGTCTCGGCCGCAGTGATGGCCAGCTGGATGGTTTCCAGGTCGCGCATCTCGCCGATCACTATCATATCCGGATCCTGGCGCAGTACGCTCGTTAAGGCATTGGTGAAACTGTGGGTGTCCTTGCCCACTTCCCGCTGGTTGATCTCGGCCTTCTTGTCCTGGTAGATGAACTCTATCGGATCCTCGATGGTGACGATATGGCAGTCCTGATTAGCGTTGCGGGTCTCCACCATGGCGGCGATGGTGGTGGACTTGCCGCAGCCGGCCGGGCCGGTCACTAATATCAGTCCCCGGGGGCGCATGGACAGGTTCTTGCAGACGATGGGCAGGTTTAGCTCGTCCACGGTGGGGATCCTATTGGGCACCACTCGGAACACCAGTCCGAACTCAGTGCGCTGAAAGAACACCGAAGCCCGGAAACGGCAGAGGTTGGCAATGGAACAGGCCATGTCCAGCTCCCGCTCCCGGCGGAACCGCTCCAGCTGCTCCTTGGTCATGATGTCCACGGCAAAGCGCTTGGTGTCCTCCGAGGTCAGCACCGGCAGCTCCACCGGGACCAGATTGCCCTGAAGCCTTAAAGCCGGCGGGGTGCCAACCTTGAGGATCAAATCGGAAGCGCCTTTTTGAAAGGTCAGATATAGTAATTCGGCCAGCTGCATCTTATCACAATTAAAAAATAGGAAATGGGAAGCCGATTAAATAGGAAGTCAAAAAATAAGAAATGGGAAACCAATTAAATAGGAAGTCAAAAATAGGAACTTTGGTTCTGGTGGTGCTTCCACTAACGGCCGATGGAGGCCTCCAACTCGGCGGGGTTGGAAGATTTGGCCAGGGCATCCTCCAGGGTGACCAGATTCTTTTGCACCAGTTCCTTGAGGGCGGAGTCCAGGCTTTGCATTCCGAACTTGGAGCCGGTCTGGATCAGGGAATAGATCTGGGGAGTCTTGCCGTCCCGGATGACGCTGCGGACGGCCGGGGTACCCAGCATGATTTCGAAAGCCCCCACCAGCTTGCGGGTCCCCACCGCCGGCAGCAGGGCCTGGGAGATCACGGCCTGAAGCACGGTGGCCAGCTGGACCCGGGCCTGGGCCTGAGATTCCGGGGGATAGGTATTGATAATCCGGTCCACGGTCTGGGCGGCGTCGGTGGTGTGAAGGGTGGCCAGTACCAGGTGTCCGGTCTCGGCCGCGGCGATGGCCAGGGACATGGTCTCGTAATTGCGCATCTCGCCCACCAGAATGACATCGGGGTTCTGACGCATCACATGGCGCAGGCCGGAGGCGAAGGTGGGGGTATCGGCGCCCACTTCCCGCTGTTCGATGATGGCCAGATTATCCCTATATAAGAATTCGATCGGGTCTTCCAGGGTGATGACATGGGTGCGGCGGCTCAGATTGATATGCTCCACCATGGCCGCCAGGGTGGTGGATTTGCCGCTGCCGGTGGGCCCGGTAATCAATATCAGCCCCCGGGGCAGCAGCGACAGTTCTTTTAAAATAAGCGGGAGTTTCCATTCTTCCAATGTTCTGATTTTCAGAGGAATGACCCGCATGATGGCTCCCACAAAGCCCCGCTGCCTGAAAATGTTGATGCGGAACCGGGCCACTCCGGGCAGGCCGAAGGCAAAATCCAGTTCCAGGTCTTTTTCGTAGCGGCGCTGCTGTTCCTCGGTCATGATGGAATAAAGCAGGCTCTTGGTATCCTCTTCCAACATCACCGAAAATTCGCTACGTATTAACTTGCCGCCAATCCGGTAAATGGGGGCCTCGCCCACCCGCAAATGCAAGTCGGAGGCTTCGCGCAGGACCAGCTCTTCTAAAAGCTGATCCATCTGGGGAAGTTCAGGATTGCCGTTGGTCATTGGATCTTAGGAATGATTGTGGTTTTGGGTCTTTTTACGCTACCGGGCTGCCATCAAATAATGCAATATAAAGGATGAGAAAATAAATTGCAATTTTTATGCCATCCTGAAATTTACCAGCGATATCGGGCCCTATTGGGCTGTCTTAGGATGCAATATTCCCTCAGTTCAGGCAAAAGATGTCTAATCAGGCATGCATGATATGTTGCCGAGCCTTGTTGTACGGAGGTGGATTATAGCCAGGCATTGCATTATACTATTGTGCAACACCTGAAGCTAAACACATAAAGCAAAGTTCACGCATTGGCTTCGTCTTTTTGGCCTATATGGTGCCCGCCTACCCATGTTATGGCGGACTATTACCAAGCTCTGGGTTATGGTATGGTGCCTCGCCGTTGGCGGGAATACAGTCCAGCATGGAGGCATAATGGTGCCGGCGGAGGGAATCGAACCCCCAGGGTATTGCTACCGGTGGATTTTGAGTCCACTGCGTCTACCAGTTTCACCACGCCGGCGGATATATTTCTTTAAGCATAACAAAAGATTTATTGTTTGTCAACGATAAACTAAATCCTGAAACTAAATCCTTAAAACAATTTTATGCTTGACATTATCCCGGCCTGGAATTAAACTAACGGGTACTGTCAGGCTTGTTGTCTAATATTGCCCGGCAGCGCAAAAAAATATTTATAAAGTAAAACAGATGAACCTTCCGAATATTCTTTCGTTCCTGCGGATCGGTCTTTTGCCTTTCATCGTGCTCTGCCTGAAGGCCGGGCAAAACTGGTGGGTCCTGGGCCTGCTGCTGCTGGCTGTGGCCACCGATTACTTCGACGGGTTCACGGCCCGCAAGTTGGGGCAGGTCACAGACACCGGCAGGATAATAGATCCATTGGCCGACAAGATCTGCGTCAACACTATGGTCATAGCGCTATGGCTATGGCGGGATTTCCCCTGGTGGGCGGTCTGTTTGATCGCCGGGCGCGACCTGCTGATAGTGCTGGGAGGGATGCTGGCCTTAAGAAAGAAAAAGGCAGTGCCGGTTTCCAACTGGCCGGGCAAGATAGCGGTCACTTTCATGGCGGCCACGATAATCTGCTATTCCCTTAACTGGCAGCCTTGGGGTTTGTATCTGCTGTACGGTTCGGTGTTGATGGTGTTTGTCTCTGGGGCGATATATCTTAAAACTTTGACCCCCTTCCCGTAATTAGGTAGACCCCTCCCAATTCCCTCCCCGGAGAGGGATGTCAAATAGATTTAGGAGCACATAGCATGTCCAGCCAGGTTTATTTCACTGATTTCGGGGAATCCTCCCAGCGCAACATCTACGCCAAGCTGGCGGAGATCATGGACAAGATGCCGCTCGCCGGGGTGGTGGCCAAGGGGGACCTGACGGCGGTCAAGGTCCATTTTGGCGAGCGGGGCAACACCGCCTTTGTGCCACCGCATTACGTGCGGGCGGTGGTCCAAAAGATCAAAGTGCTGGGCGCCAAGCCCTTCGTCACCGACGCCAACACCCTGTACGTGGGCAGCCGCTCCAATTCGGTCGATCATTTGGAAACGGCCCAGCAGCACGGGTTCACCTATTCCTTGCTGGGCTGCCCGGTGCTGATCGCTGATGGCCTGCGGGGCGGGGCTTATGTGGAGGTCGAGGTCAAAGGCGCCCACCTCAAAAAAGTGAAACTGGCCCACGACCTGTACCAGGCCGACGCCATCGTCTGCGTCACCCACTTTAAAGGGCACGAGCTGGCGGGTTTCGGCGGCAGCATCAAGAACCTGGGCATGGGCGGAGGAGCGCGGGGGGGCAAGCTGGCCATGCATTCGGACGTCTCGCCGATCATCAAGGCCGAGAAGTGCATCAAATGCGGCAAATGCGCCCAGAACTGCCCGGCCGACGCCATCGCCATAGACAAATACGCAGTGATCGACCCCAAGAAGTGCATCGGCTGCGGCTCGTGCATCGTGGTTTGCCCCGTCTACGCCGCCCGCAACGGCTGGGACAGCGGGGCCCGGAAGATGCAGGAAAAAATGGTGGAGCACCTGGCCGGGTTTGCCCAAAATAAAAAGGGGGAAATAGGCTATCTCAATTTCATCATGAACGTCTCGCCGGCCTGCGACTGCTACGGCCACGCCGACAACCCGATAGTGCCGGACCTCGGCATCTGCGCTTCAGTAGACCCGGTGGCCATTGACGCCGCCAGCAACGATCTGGTGATGCAGGCCGAGGGGCAAAAGAACTCGGCGCTGGAGAAGGCCCATAAGCCGGGCAGCGACAAGTTCCGGGATATTTATCCCGAAGTGGACTGGGCCTGGCAGTTGGCTCATGCGGAGAAAATGGGGCTGGGCAGCAGGAAGTATGAGTTGGTGAAGGTGGAGTGAGAGAGATTTAATTGTATAAATTTTTTAAATTATAAGATATGAAGTTTTTATTTTCTTTTTGGTTCTTTTTCCTTTTGGCGGCACAAAAATTTATCATTTGCCGTTTGATCAACAATATGATAAAACAACGATTGAGGACGAGAGGAATGTTATGCTAAAACTGTTGCAGAAGCAGAAAATTTAGGTTTTAGGCGTGCCTACCGGTGGACTGGCAAGGAAGTATAAAAAGAAACTCGTAGCACGATTCATACAATTCGTAGCACAAAATTAAAATATAAAGGAAACCAATGGCACTCAAACAAAACCTCGGCAATCTGTTCTTCAAGTGGCGCAGCTACACGCCCATCCCGCTGTTGCTGGCGGCCCTGATATTTGCCAAGCCCACCTGGTGGTCACTGGCCCTGGGGATCGCGGTCACATTCTTGGGCGAGTTCATCCGCATCTGGGCGGTGTCCTATGCCGGCGGCAGCACCCGCACCCTTTCCCCGGACGTGGGCCGGCTGATTACCGGCGGGCCTTTCGGCTACGTGCGCAATCCGCTCTACGTGGGGAATTTCCTGGTTTCGCTGGGCATGTGCCTGGCGGCCTGGCCGTCCAAATGGTCGCTGGTGATTCAAAATTATGCCCCGATTCCTTGGCTGTTGATCCTGTTCCTGCCGGCCTTTGCCCTGCAGTACGGGTTCATCGTAGCTCTGGAAGAAGAGACCTTGACCGCCAAGTTGGGCCAGGAATTTCGAACCTACTGCCAGAACGTACCTCGCTGGCTGCCCCGGCTGACCCCCTACGGCCCCAGCTTTCCGGAGCAGGGCAATACCCGGGCGGCCTTCCGGGCCGAGCGCCGCAGCCTGCAGACCCTGGGCATCACTTTGCTGGTGATAGTGGTGCTCTTCGTGTGGCGGACGGCGTCTGCGGTGAAGTAAATTGTAAAATGTAAATAAAAACAAAGATCGTGAATGGGAAAATGAACTCCGCTTAAGGTGGGTTTTTTTATTAATTATCCGTCCCCGGTCCATATAGTTTTCAGCCAAAGCCTTAAAAAGTAATCCTGTAAATCCTGTCAAACTTATCCGTTGGCAACGGCGCATTTTTATTGTGGCGGTAGATCTGCCGTTCTGTCAGCGCTAACAACCCGGAGGCCACCGCCACTGTCAGGTCGCCTCGCAAGGAGCGCTGGATGATCTCGAGTCTGTTCAGCTCGTTCATCGTCAGGGATATTCTTTCTTCTTTCATACCCTGACATTATCACAAAGCAGTTAGACCCTGACATAATTATTATGCTACCACACGGAGCCTTTTTATTGTTGACAGAGTCCTAATTGCTTGCTATACTTATAATTTATATGACGGGGCAATGGGCTAAAACCAATCACAAAAAATACTATTCCAGGTGATAAAAATGAAAAAATACGGCGTCATATTGCTTTGTTTTTTGGCTGTGTCATGCCAAACATTTAAACCGGCGGTGGACAAGAAAACACCAGTTTCCAAGGACCAGCAGGCCAAAGAAGAACTGCGCCAAAAGAAGGAAACCGAGGCCGCCGGGATTTTGGATAAAGCCAAATCGCAGTATTCGGAGCGCAAACCGGCCGAGGCGGCGGAAACCCTACAGCAACTGTTGGCCAGGTATCCCGAAACGGCATCGGCCGTGGAAGCCCTTTATTTGACGGCCCTGTACCGCTTTGAGATCAGGCAGATCGATCTGGCCCTGCAAAACGGGTTTAAACTCACTGACAAATATCCCGACTCCGAGCTTTGGGTCAAGACCAAAAAAGTGCTGGGCGACTGCTATACCGAAAACAGGGATTATGTCAAGGCCGGACAGCAGTACCTGGAGGGCATGGCCAAGGCCAAAGCCCCGGAGGGCCGGGAAACTTTGCGTCTGCCGCTGCTATCGCTGATCAACGAAAAACTTTCCGCCGGGGAACTGAGGATCCTCTATAAGGCTTACTCGGATGCGGAGACGGCCCCGGCCATGGGCCTGAGATTGTGCAAGCTGGAACTGGAGGCAAAAAATGTTCCCGAAGCCAAAAAACTGCTTTCGGACCTCAGCAAAAAATATCCCGGCAGCGGAGAGGCCGGCACCGCCAACCTGCTGCTGTCCCAGTTATCAGGGGATAACGCGATAATCCCGGCGGTCCCGGTGGAAAAGAAGATAGGCCTGCTGGCGCCCTTAAGCGGCAAGTTCGGGGAATTCGGGCAGGCGGTGCAGAACGGGGTGGAACTGGCCTTTGAGGAATATAACCAGACGGCCGTGGAAAAATTCAAATTAGTGGCGGCCGATTCCAAGGGCGATGCCATTGATGCGGTCAAACAAACCCGCTATCTGGCCGACTCCTCCAAGGTGATGGGGCTGATCGGCGAAGTGCTTTCCGGAGCCACCATCGCCGCGGCCGGGGTGGCCGATGCGCTGGGGGTCCCGCTGCTTTCGCCCACCGCCACCGACGACCGGATCTCGACCATCGGGCCCTGCATCTTTCAATTGAACCCCAGCTTAAGCTGGCAGGGGCCGGCGGTGGCCCAGTATGCGGTCAAGGCCCGGGGCTTTAAGGCGCTGGCCATGCTGTATCCCGACGAAGGCGCCTGGGAATCGGTGGCCCAGGCCTTCGCCAAGGAGGCCGCCAAGCTGGGGGCCAGGCTGGTCTATTCCCAGTCCTATACCCCGGGCGCCACCGACTTCCAGGTCCAGATCGACAGGCTGCGTTTGGTCAAAGTGGACGCGTTGTTCCTGCCGGCCTCGCCTTCGGACATCGTGATGATCGCTCCCCAGCTGGCTTACAATCAGATGAAGCTCCAGTTATTGGGTCCGGAATCCTGGGGAGATCCCAAGGTGGCGGCCCAGGGCGATGTATACGTGGAGGGAGCGATATTCGCTGTGCTCTCGGAGGGTTCGGAGCTGGCCCAGTCCACGGCCGCCTTTGAGGAG
Organism: candidate division TA06 bacterium; assembly: GCA_016208585.1. Taxonomy (NCBI): domain Bacteria; species candidate division TA06 bacterium. The sequence continues at coordinate 9,064 of JACQXR010000008.1, forward strand.
CGCTTTAAAAAGCGCTACGGCAAGCCGCCCTCCAAACAGGCGGCCCAGGGATACGACGCCGCTCGGATCATGATCGCGGCCCTGCAAAAGAATCCCGCCTCCCGCCAGGAACTGCAGACCTATCTGAACAGCGGGGATTTCACCGGGCTAAAACTTTCGGGGCAGGGAAGCTTCGGCCGGTTCGGGGCCCAGCCCAAGGCCAAGATGATGACCATCAAGAACCGGCAGGCGGCGGAGCTGGGGGAGGACCAGCCGGCCAAGGATAAAAAGGCCCCGGCCCCGGTCAAGAACGAGAAGGCCAAGGCCGATTCCGCCGCCAAGAAGGCAGCGCCCAAACCCAAGAAACCATAAGGTCAAATTCCTAACACTAAAATAATAAATCCTAAACAAATACAAATCACGGGAGATCCTAATTACAAAATTTAGGGTTTAGGTGGCTTAGAAATTTCATTTATTATGCTTTTCACTAACATCATCGGCCAGGAAGTGGCCAAACAAATACTGCGCCGGTCTTTTGAGGAAAAGCGGCTGGCCCAGAGCTATCTGTTTTACGGGCCTGCGGGGGTGGGCAAGGAGATGGCGGCCTTTGAACTGGCTCAGGCGCTGAACTGCACCGGGGAGGAGCCTCCCTGCGGAAGCTGCAGCCAGTGCCGGAAAACAGTGGAGTTCAATCATCCCGATCTGCATTACGTTTTTCCCGTACCCCATCCCAGCAGCGAAAGCGACAAGAGAAAACTGTCCGAGGAGATCGCCGAGCTGCTGGCCCAGAAGGCCCAAAAGCCTTATTTGAACCTGGAGTTCGACCGGCCGGTGGCCATCTCCATTGACGACATCAGGGTCTTGCAATCCAAGCTTTCGCTCCAGCCCTATCAGGGCCGGAAGAAGGTGGTGATCATCGTAAGCCCCGAGGCCCTGACCACCGAGGCGGCCAACGCCTTCTTAAAAACGTTGGAGGAGCCCTCGCCCACCACCAATTTCATCCTGGTTTGCGACCAGTCCAACGCCCTGCTTTCCACCATTCTCTCCCGCTGCCAGAAGATCCGTTTCATGCGGCTGGACAAGGGATCGGTGGTCCAGGCCTTGGAAGAAAGGCACGGACTGCCTCCGGACCAGGCCCAAATGCTGGCATCTTTAAGCCAGGGCAGCCTGGGGCAGGCCTTGGAGATGATGGAACTGGATCTGCTGGAGGAGCGCCGGATGGCCGGAGAGCTTTTGCGGGCCGGGCTGGAAAAGAATTACGTCGGGATGATGGAATCCATTGACCTGGCCGCCGGCGAAAAAGGCCGGCCCCAGCGGGTGCTGGACATGATGTCGGCCATAGTGCTGGAGGCCCTGCATCCCGAGCCCCAACCATCCCCGGAGGTCTTGAGCCTGGCCCGGCTGCTGACGGAAGCCCGGCTTAACAGGATCACCGCCAACAGGGAACTGGCCAGGACGGCCCTGATGCGAAACGTAACACCCAGGCTGTGTCTGATGGCCGCCTGCAGCCCGGACATTATAAAAGAGGAGCTATGACCGAGAATCTTATATTGGTGCGTTTTAAAGAGGCGCGCCCCAAATACTACCTTAACCCCCAAGCTTACAGCCTGTCGCCGGGGGAACTGGTGGTGGTCACCACCGAGAACGGCGAGGAACTGGGGGCGGTGGAGAGAGAGAGGGCCATACTCAAGGAGAAATTCAAACCTGTCGGCGCGATATTGCGTAAGGCGGAGGAGGAGGACCTGACGAAATTCCAGGCCAACCGCCGGCGCGAGACGGAATCCTACCAGGCCTGTTTGGACCTGATCGGCAAGTACGGCCTGCAGATGACCCTGGTGGACGTGGAAGCCAGGTTCGACGGTTCCAAGCTGACCTTTTATTTCACCGCCGAAAAACGGGTGGACTTCCGGTCATTGGTGAGGGATTTGGCCACCATGTTCAAAGGCCGGATCGAGATGCACCAGATCGGGGTGCGGGACGAGGCCCGGCGGGTGGGCGGGCTGGGGCTGTGCGGCCGCCAGTTGTGCTGCGTGGCCTGGCTCAACGAGTTTGAGCCGGTGACCCTGAAGATGGCCAAGGAGCAGAACCTGTCCACCACTTCCAACAAGATGCTGGGGCTGTGCGGCCGCCTGATGTGCTGCCTGACCTACGAGGACCGCTATTACGAGGAGGCCCACCACAACATGCCCCGGGTGGGGACGGTGGTCACCACCCCCAAGGGCCCGGGCACGGTCTACAAGGTGGACATCTTCAAGCAGAAGGTGATGGTCAGGTTCGAGGAAGGCCACGGAGAATTCGAGGCGTCGGAGGTTTCCAAGAAATGAGCAGATTCTACATCACTACCGCCATACCCTATGTCAATGCCAAGCCGCATATAGGCTTTGCGCTGGAGATAGTGCAGACCGATGCTTTGGCCCGTTATTACAGGCTGTTCGGCCGGGACGTCCGTTTCCTGACCGGTTCGGATGAGAACAGCTTAAAGAATGTCCAGACCGCGGAAAAGGAAGGCATCTCTACCGAGATTCTGGTCAAGCGAAATGCGAAGTTCTTCGCCGACATGCATGATTACCTGTCGCTGTCCAACGATGATTTTATCCGCACCAGTTCCGAGCAACGCCATAGAAAAGGGGTGGAAAAACTTTGGCAGGCTTGTCTGGATAACGGCGACATTTATAAAAAACGCTATCAGGGACTGTATTGCGTTGGCTGCGAGGGTTTCTACCCACGGGACGAGTTGGTTGACGGCAAATGTCCGGAACACGATACTGTGCCGGAGAAGATAGAGGAAGAAAACTATTTCTTCAGGCTGTCCAAATATCAAAAACAGCTGGAAGAAATCCTGGAATCCGATAAATATCAGATTATTCCAAAAACCCGCAAGAATGAGGTTCTTTCCTTCGTTAAAAGCGGGCTGGAGGATTTTTCCATTTCCCGTTCAAAAGAGCGCGCCAAGAGTTGGGGTATTCCGGTTCCCGGCGACCCAAGCCAGGTGGTCTATGTCTGGTTTGATGCGCTGGCCAATTACATCAATGCGTTAGAATATGCCGCTGACGGGCAGTTGTACCGGGATTATTGGACCGATTGTCCCGAACGGGTACATGTAATAGGCAAGGGGATTATTCGTTTTCATGCGGTTTATTGGCCGGCCATGCTGCTATCGGCCAAAGTGCCGTTGCCGCATAAATTGTTGGTGCATGGCTATATTATCTGCGAGGGGAGAAGGATGTCCAAATCCTTGGGCAATGTGATTGATCCCGAGGCGATTGCTTCCCGCTATGGAACCGACCAGTTGCGCTATTTTCTTTTGTCCGAAATATCCACCACCGGCGACGGCGATTTCAGCTATGCCCGGTTGGAACAACGGGTCAACAGCGACCTGGCCAACGATTACGGCAATCTGGCCAGCCGGGTATTCAAAATGGTAGAAACATACTGCGGAGGAGCGATCCCGGAAGCTGGGAAGCTGGGAAGCTCGGATGGTGAGTTTAAACTAAAGGCTTTGGAGCTTGGCGTAAAAGTGAAATCGCAGGTCGAGCAGTTTGATCTGAACGATGCCATCGTTTCCGTGATGGAGGTAATCAAGCTTACCAACCGTTACGCGGAAGCCAACGCGCCCTGGAAACTGTTCAAGGACGGCAATCAGGAGCGGATCGACACCGTGCTCTATAATGCGGCCGAGGCCCTGCGCATCGCCAGCATCCTATTGTCCCCGGTAATGCCGGGCAAGTGCCGGGAGCTCTTATCAAGATTGGGAGTGGAGGAGAAGAATATTACCCTGGCCAGGGCCTCCGGGTGGGGATTGTTGAAGGCGGGGCAGAAGGTATCGGCCGGGGAGCCGCTCTTCCCGAGGATAGACACTAAAACAAAAGATGAAGGCAGCCCTGCGACAAAGCTCAGGGCAAGTAAACGAATAACAGAAGAAACAAACAAAGTTGAAAACGAAAAAACGAAAGATGAAGGCAGAAAACAAATAACAGAAGAAACAAACAAAGTTGAAAGCGAAAAAACGAAAGATGAAGGCAGAAAACAAATGATCGAAGAAACTAAAACTCCGGAAAACACAAAACAGGAAACTGTAAACGCCCAACCGGTTTCGGAGGAGTTGATAGACATCGATTATTTCAAAAAGATAAAACTGCGCACCGCCGAGATCGTCGCCGCCGAGAAGGTGCCCAACGCCGACAAGCTGCTGCGCCTGCAGGTCAAGTTAGGCGAGGAGACCCGGCAGGTGCTGGCCGGAATAGCCCAGTGGTATGCCCCGGAATCATTGGTGGGCCAGCAGGTGATCATAGTGGCCAATCTCAAGCCGGCCAAGATCCGGGGTCTGGAGTCCCACGGCATGCTGCTGGCCGCCCAGGACAAGGACGGGGTAGTGATACTGATCCCGCAAAGGAAGGTGGAGACCGGCGGAGAGGTGCGGTAAACTCTGCACAGCGGGACTTTTTCTATATTTGCGAGAAGAGAAAATGAGAAAAAAGAAGACGGAAGATATTTCCGAAAAAACAGCCGATATTATGATTGATAATTATCTGCTGAAAAAGCGGATTCAAAATGATTATCATATTTCGGTTGATTCCAAAACGGACGATCCTGCGATTGAAAAAGCCTTTTTAACGAACATGATCGAGTACGAGGAGGCTGACAAGGGTCCCCGATGCACGTTGCGCAGCCTGCTTCCGGCAGGATTCGATTTGCCCCCGGTTGAACAACTAAGCCGGAGAGACCTGCGAATAAAGCTGGAGGCCATTCAGAGCATTCTATCCGGACATAACATCAGCATTGATTTCCTCCCCAAACTGCCCGATGCCGTGGCCTATCAGTATCTGCTGGATCAAGGACTAAATGAAGAAGTAATGCGCCGGATGCCGAAAGGCTTTATGTTTCATCTTGACGGGTGCAGCGGAAATTGCGACCAGTGTTTTCAACGTGATTACTGCGACGCATTTACGGAAATGGAAAGAAGGGAAAATGGCGGCGGGTAAGAAAGAAAACAATAAGCGCGGGAAATCCGAAGCGGGGTGCCGCCGGAGGCGGCAAAATGTTAGAGCACGTAATGGTAAATTATAAAAACCAGCAGGTGAAAAATGTCTGAGCTCATCAAAAAAATGATCGCCCTCAAGGAAACGGAACGCAAGATGCTGGTGGGCGACATCATGGAAAGCGAAAAGGGCCTGAAAGAGGCTTTCTGCAAATTGCTGCAAAAAGCCGGAGAACCCTTGCAGGAAGCGTTCTACAAAAGCCTGCCATCGGGTTGGGACGGTTTCATCAAAGAACAGGCCAAGGGCGGAATTGACATCGGTCCTCAGAAAGAGGAAAAAGCCCTGGCAGAGATCTTGAATATGCTGGAGGGCATCGGGGCCAGGCTGGAGAAGCTGGAGCAGAGCACCGTTAAAGCCAAAAAACAAACCCTGAAATTCCGCGATACCATGAAGGCCGGGTTCATCAAGCTGGAGAAGGTGATCTCGGACCAGACCAAGGGGATGGAGCGGGGGCCGCTGCAGAAGGAATATCCAAAAGACGCCGAGATCATCGAACTGCCGGAACCGGATAAGTCGGTCATAAAGAAATCAGATATTTTTGACTGTATCGGCGACCGCAAAAGCCGCCGCCAGTTCAGCGACGAGCCATTAAGACTGGAAGAACTATCTTATCTTTTGTGGGCCACCCAGGGGATAAAAAAAATGCGGGGCAGCAGCGTCGCTTTGCGCATCGTGCCCTCGGGTGGATGTATGCATCCCTTTGAGACCTATCTGGCCGTCAACAATGTTACCGGGCTGAAGAAGGGCCTTTACCGCTACCAGCCGGTGGACCACAAACTGGTGAAGCTTTTCACCATAAGCTCAATGCCCAAAAAGCTGGCCAAGGCGGCCCTGGGGCAGGATTTCGCGGGCCACTGCGCGGTAACCTTCATCTGGAGCGCAGTGCCATACAAGACGGAATGGCGCTATTCATTGGAAGCCAAGAAGATCATCCTCCAGGATTCCGGCCACCTCTGCCAGAACCTTTACCTGGCCTGCGAGTCCATCAACTGCGGGACCTGCGCCATCGGGGCCTATCACCAGAAATTGTTTGATAAGTTATGCCAGTTAGACGGCAAGGACGAGTTCGTGGTCTACGTGGCCCCGGTGGGAAGGGTCGCGGTTGAAAATGTTTGAAATGGCCTGCCCTTAGATAGCAGGAATAACTGACAAATGAAAGGGTTGGAAACGTTTGAAGTGGTTGACGAAGATGGATAAAAGTAAAAGGTTTGCCTTTCTTTTTCTTTTATTATTCTTGGCTGTTGAAGCATTTGCCAAGGATAAACCTGGGACAAAACCAGCACCTGCTCCGGTATATTTCACGAACGACATTTCAGGCCGTGGAGTGCTCAAGGTTTTTGAGAAGATCAAAGGGAGCGTTAAGGGCAAGGTGGCTGTCAAGACCCATTTCGGCGAGGAGGGTAATAAAAACTATATTAAGCCCGACCTGGTCGAGCCGCTGGTCAAAGCCCTGGGCGCCACTCTGGTCGAAACCAACGTGCTCTATTCCGGTCCGCGCCAGAAGACGGAATCGCACATCAAACTTGCTAAAGAACACGGCTTCGACTTTGCGCCGATAGACATCCTGGATTCCGAGGGAGACAAGGCATACGCCTGCAGCACCGGATGCTACACTCGGGTGATAACCGGCAGCCACATCGTCCGCTACAATACGGTCGTGATGCTGACCCATTTCAAGGGCCACGGGCTGGCGGGCTTCGGCGGGGCCATTAAAAATGTGGCCATGGGTCTGGCCGCGCGGGCCGGCAAACTGGCCAGGCACACCAACTACGTGCCGGGCTACGATGCCACCAAGTGCATCAACTGCGGGGCCTGCACCAAGCAGTGCCCGGCCGGGGCCATCACCCTGAATCCGGTGAAGATAGACCCCCGCGAGTGCATCGGCTGCGGCCAGTGCAAGCAAGTATGTCCGGCCAATGTCTTCGAAACCGATAAAAGCCGGGTGAGCCCGGAGCTGTTCAACCGGCGGCTGGTGGAATACGCCAAAGTCCTTTCCGACAGTAATCACCTTTTATATGTCAACGTGCTGGCGAACATCTCGCCGGACTGCGACTGCGCGGCCCGGGCCCGAAAGCCTTTCGTTAAAGACATCGGGGTCCTGGCCTCCACCGACATCGTGGCCATCGAACAGGCCAGTCTGGACCTGGTGAACAAGGCCCACAAGTGCCAAGACGCCTTTCTGAAGGAAAGTGGGCGCAGCGGCAACAGCCAGATATTGTATGCGGAAAAGCTGGGGCTGGGGAGCAGGGAGTACCGGTTGGTCAACCTGGACAAAAAATCCCTGGAGCGAAGCGGGACGAAGGACAGATGACGAAAGCAGCCAAAACCGGCCTGACTATTCCCAAGTCGCTGGAACCGCAGCGCGCCGCGCTCGCAGGATCGATCACTGCGGCCGTTGAAAGAGTTCACGACTTTGCGCGGCAGCACGGCTGGGAAGAGCACTTGCGCGAGCCGTTCTTTGATTCGGTCCGGATCTTCGACGACAAGGCGCAGTGCGACGCATTTCTGCTCGCGACGATGGGCCTGGACCCGGGCACAAAACTTCCGGCCGAATTCTGCGCCGCGCTGGAACAGCAAGCGCTGATGGCCGTGTCTCCCGCGATCTACCACACAGTCTATCCCGACGGCCGGGAGGATAACTCTTACGGAAAGCTGCTGGCTCACGAGATCGCCCACCGGCTGCATATTCGTATCCTCAATGGCGATGAGGAGGCCATGGGGCCGGTATGGTTCTACGAGGGGTTCGCCATTTGCGCGGCCGACCAGATGAACGACCCGAATTTCACGTTGACTGATGACGAATTGTGGCGGATCGTCGAGAACCCGAACCGCGGCAGTTACAAGAAGTACGGGGCGGTGATCAGGCGGTTTCTGAAAAAGAGGACGATAGAGGAGATGGTTGAAAAGGCCGGAAAGAGCGGGTTTATAGAATGGCTTCGGGCTGGGTAAGAAGATGAATCTATAATCCTCCAAGCTTGCTGCGGGGTTGCCTGATTAGGGAAAGTTTGAAAACCGTACGATTTTCATTAGATCATAATTTCCCCGGGATACCTCGAAGCTTGCTGCGGGGCAGTTCATAAAGATATAGCGGGGATATAAACCTTATGAAAAGGGGGATGAGGATGGCTTATATTGAACCGACGCAGGACCAATGGATGGCGCTGTACCAGGCCGCCGAAGAATACAAGCGGCATGAATTGTGGAAATTCATGACGGATAACCAGGTTTTCGGCGTGAAAGACCCTCACCGCGGAAAGACCGGTTTTTGTACGGTCATCGGAAACGCGGGACAGATGTATGGATTGGTGGTGTACCTCGGGCTGGAAGGGCTTCATGTTCTATGTGAAATGTACCGCAGGGGCGACGACATCATGCAGGATCCCGATTTTATGTATCAGCAGGATACCTTCGTGATGTCATTCGGCGGGCGGGAAGAACTGCTGCCATGGGACCTGAAGACGATTAAGAAACTGGGATTGAAATACCGGGGGCTGAATGCCTGGCCGTCGTTTGCAAGACATCTTCCGGGATATTACCCGTGGCGGTTGACTGCGGATGAGGCCGGATTTATGACCGAAATACTGCAACAGGCGGCTATCGTCGGCGAAAGATACCTACAAGATCCGGACTGTTTGCCGCCGATGCAATCAAACTGGTATTTAATACGGATCAAGGGCAGCGATGGCTGGCAGGACCAGCTGACGGAATGCCTTCCCCAAAAACCGGAGGGAAACCGTGCGTCGGATATTCCGGTCGCTCAACGCGCAATTGAAGACATTCTGGCTATGAACCTCAAGCGGCAGGGGGAATGGGAAGTCGATTGTTTTTACGGGCCGGTCTATATTCACGAAAGCGAAACGGAGCGCCCCTATTTTGCCTACATGCTGGCGGTCATGGATTGCCGGAACGGCATGGCTTTGAGCATGGAAACCGCCGCGCCAGGGAATTACGCGGAGCCGTTCATGAAAAAAGTGCTGGCAACAATGAGGAATGTCAGAACGGTGCCGCAGAAAATATATTATCAGCGCGATGAAATATTCAGCCTGTTTTCTTCCGTGGCCGAAAAACTGGGCATTCGCCTGAGCCGGGTGAAGCAATTGAATATGGTCAGCGATTTCCGTCAGGGCCTGGATAAATATTTTTCTAAAAATAGAGGTAAAGACAGGTAATTCCATTAAGCTGCTAAAACCAAAGTTGAGCGAATTTGACACATCCTTACTGCAGCCGGCAACTGCTATTGGATTGTACAATTCTTTGCCCTGCGCCAGGAGGTGCGATATACCCGGTAATACGGCTGCGGGAGCAGTCCATCCGTTCTTGGTCGGATTGCTTCGTAATCAAGGCACGGGACCCCGCTCTCAATGACCAACGGACGCAGAGTCACTGCGAGGAAGGCCAAGGAGATAACAAACGAAGCGGTCCAACTGTTGGATCGCTTCGTTTGAAAAGCACGATGCCGTCCTTTCGTATGCAAAACAAGTAGTATTGCTCGGGACATGTCTCGCGATGACGATGAAGCGCGAAAGGAATATATGATTAACAAGGTAGTTGCATTGTCCCAGGCCCAGACCATCCGCCAACAGGCCAAGGCCGCCGGAAAGAAGGCGGTCTTCACCAACGGGGTGTTCGACATTTTGCACCGGGGGCACGTGGAGTACCTCGAGAAGGCCAGGGAGCTGGGAGATCTTTTAATCATTGGCCTCAACTCCGACGCTTCGGTCCGCCGGATCAAAGGACCCCAGCGGCCGTTGTGTAGCCAGGAGGACAGGGCCATGGTGCTTTCCGCTTTGGCCTGCGTGGATTACATCGTGCTGTTTGACGAGGACACTCCGCAAAAGATAGTAGAGTCATTAGTCCCGGATATCCTGGTCAAGGGCGCGGATTACAGCGTGGAGCAGATCGTGGGCGCGGACGTCGTTTTAAGGAACGGGGGGAAGGTCCTACCGATAGAGCTGACGCCGGGAAAATCCACCAGCGGGCTGATCAAAAGAATAGTCGCCGCTTATGGGGCGGGTGAAGATTGAATACAGAAGATGGAATGGAGTCTTTGCGAGGCATGTCCCGAGTTGCGCTGCCTGCATAGCATGCGAAGGGAATAGCCCCTTGATGTGCGAACGAAGCAAATTATCTAATTATAAAGGAGACCTGAAATGAAGAAAGCCCTGCTGGCCGTTATGTTCGTAACGGTTGTCTCTTCGTGGTGCCTGGCCCAGACCGACAGCCTGCCGACCCCAAAGGCCGAGCCATGTCCACCTGCGACATGCGCCGAGCCGTTCGTACCCAAGTGGGCGGTGGGTATGAAAGCCAGTGCATTAACTAATTTTCCCGGCAGTATTATTGTGGAAAAAATGTATGGGTTTAATAATTCCTTGAGGCTTATTGTTAATGGTGATTACAATAACGATGACAATTATTATATTTTTAACAATTGGTGGGTCAGCAGCGGAGTTAAGTATTACCATAGATTCAATTTCGACAGGTTACAGTTTATTAAACCGTCGTTTGGTTTAGGGTTAATTTATACTCGTAGAGAAGATAAAAGACAATATTCCAATGCCTCGGATTATCAACACACATATTACAACAAAGTTGGGTTGTGTATGCCTTTGGCGCTTATTCATTATTTCAAAGTTACGGGTAATAATTTTGCTGCCGGGGTAGAGGCCGATATTTTCAATATAACTGTAGAGCAGAGGAAAGAGGAGATAAGAGATATATCCACAGGTCAAACAGATACACGCGGTCCGGACACAGATGTTCAAGCATATTTGTTTGACAGTCCATATTTTGTAATTAAGTATTTTTTTAAATAGCATAAATTAAGGAGACCAACACATTGCTCTGGAGTAAAGCGTTCATACCAACGTTGAAGGAAGTCCCGGCCGAGGCCGAGATGATCAGCCACCAGCTGATGCTGCGGGCCGGCCTGGTCCGCCAGTTGACCGCCGGGGTCTATGAGTACCTGCCACTGGGCTGGAAGGTGATGCTGCAGGCGATGAAGATCGTGCGCGAGGAGATGGACAAGGCCGGGGCCCAGGAAGTCTATCTGCCGGCCCTTTGCCCGGCCGAGCTCTGGCAGGAGAGCGGCCGCTGGGAAAGCTTCGGCGACGAGATGTTCCGCTTAAAGGACCGCAAGAAGCGGGAATACGCCCTGTGCCCTACCCACGAAGAGGTGATCACCGACCTGGCCCGGGCCCAGCGCTTCAGCTACCGCGACCTGCCCCAGAACTGGTACCAGATGCAGGTAAAGTTCCGGGACGAGCCCCGGCCCAGAGCAGGCGTGATCCGGGTGCGGCACTTCACCATGAAGGACGCCTACAGCATGGACCGGGACCAGGCCGGATTGGACCGGTCGTACCTGGCCATGCGCGAGGCCTATAAGAAGATCTTCACCCGCTGTGGCCTGAAGTTCTTCATCGCGGGGGCCTCGTCCGGACTGATGGGCGGCAGCGGCTCCCAGGAATTCATGGTCCCCTCGCCCTCGGGCGAGGACACCTGCGCGGTCTGCGAAGCCTGCGGCTACGCCGCCAATATCCAAATCGCTTTCTCCAAGATCCAGGCTCCCCAGTACCCCGACCAGCCGCTGTCTGAAGTACACACCCCGGAAAAGCGCACGGTGGAAGAAGTCTCCCAGTTCTTAAAAGTTCCCGTCCCCCAGCTGATGAAGAGCCTGCTGTACATCGCCGATGATAAACCGGTGTTCATCTTAGTGCGGGGCGGCGACGAGGTCAACGAGGACAAACTGCAAAAGGCCATAGGCACCGGCACTTTCCGGTCGGCCACCCCGGAAGAGGTCTTAAAGCACACCGGGGCTAACGTGGGCTTCATCTCGCCGGTGGGGGTCAAAGGAGTCAGGATCATCGCCGATGAACTGCTGAAAGACGCCTGCGGACTGGTCTCCGGGGCCTGCAAGGACCAGTATCACTATCAGGGGATTAATGTCAGCCGTGACTTAAAAGTGGACAGCTATGCCGATCTCAGATTAATAAAGAACGGCGAGCCCTGTCCCGAATGCGGCAAGCCGGTGAGTTTGACCCAGGTCATAGAACTGGGCCACATCTTCAAACTGGGGTTGAGATACTCAAAGTCCCTCAACGCCACCTTCACCGACGAGGACGGGACCCAGAAGCCGCTGGTGATGGGCAGCTACGGCATCGGGATCGATCGGATCGCGGCCTGCATCATTGAGCAGAGCCACGACAAGGACGGGATCATCTGGCCGCTGGCGGTGGCGCCATACCAGGCGTTGATCACCCTGCTGGGCGAGCCCACAAGCGAGGCTGGACAGCTGGCCCTCAATATCCACGATGATCTGATCCAGGCAGGGTTTGACGTTCTTTTAGACGACCGCCCGGAGCGGCCCGGCTTCAAGTTTAAAGACGCCGACCTAATCGGCATCCCGGTCCGGATCAACGTGGGGGAAAAGGGCCTGCGGGAGGGGATGGTGGAGATAAGGCAGCGCAAAGACGGGCTGGTGGTCAAGGCCAGGCCCGAGGAGATCAAGCACAAACTGCAGGAAATGACCGCGGCCCAGATCTGGCCTGGCAGGTAAGAACGAGAGTTTATCACTCCGCAGACGCCGTCGGCCAAAGCCGGCAAACATGACAGCCTGCTATGGCGCCGGACGATTTTGCAGATTTCCGCAGATTTTTCATTTCTTTTTACCAAATAGTGTAGGCCAGATAGCATAATTATTATTGCTTGACAAAATCTGAATAAATGATTATATTTATTTAACGGAGAACCTTACTAAACCAACCACGGAAACACGAAAACGGAATCTTACCACGGAATAATTATTCATTCGGTGTTTCCAGTATTCAGTGATTCCGCGTTAAAAGTCATGGCTGAATTCCGTGTACCCTAAACTCAAGGAGACGTTTAGTGACCGAGGAAAACAAGGGAAGGATACTGTACCGCAAGCTCAAGGCCCGGTTGAAGGAGCTGATGGGGCAGTCCGCCCTCTACCGCCAGATGGCCGATGAGAACTTTGACAAGTACTTAAGGGCCATGGCCGACCTGGACAATTACCGCAAACGTACCGCCAAGGAGTATCTGGAGAGAGAAGGCGAGGCCAACCGCAACTTAGTGGCCAAAGTCCTGCCGGTGCTGGACAACCTGGACCGGGCCCTAAGCTCGTCCAAGGAACTCTGCGAGCGGGACGAGAGCTTCAAATCCTTCCATCTCGGGGTCCAGATGATAGACCAGCAGATCCACAAGATACTGGAGGCCGAAGGCCTGTCGGTGCTGAAGAGCGAGGGCCTGCCCTTCGATCCCACCAAGCACGAGGCGGTGCTGACGGTGGAAAGCCGTGAGCACGCGCCGGACACGGTGGTCAACGAGGTGGAGAAGGGGTTCCTGTTCCGGGACAAGGTCCTGAGGCCGGCCCGGGTCGCTGTTTCCAAGCTTCCGGCCGAGCCCGCCGAAGAAGCGGCCGAGCCTCAGGCCGATCAAAATGATAATCAGTAAACCTGGATACGGACTGTTGAATGTCTTTTACTACTCGGAGCATATATTAGTAGACATTGCTTCATTTGTGAAAGCATATTGTCGGTGCGATTATGTCATTCCCGCACCACGCCCCGCCGAAGGCGAGGCTCCGCTTAAGCGGGGCCGGGGGAAAGCGGGAATCCATATATTCACTGGATACCTGCTTCCGCAGGTATGACATGACGCTAAAAACAGAGCGTTAACAAGTTTATATAATCATTCTGCTTAACCTGTGTCTACTAATATCCGCTCTGATTATATAAACATTCCTTATTAATGATGAGTGGGATGTACAAAAAATGTATCAGTGAAAATCGTTCGGCTGAGTTTATCGAAGCCAGTATCCAATAAATAAGCCATTTAAAAATAAAAAGCAGTTTAGAAATAAAAAGGAGACGGAGAAAAAATGGGTAAAGTAATAGGCATCGACCTGGGGACCACCAATTCCTGCGTGGCGGTGATGGAGGGCGGAAACCCGGTGGTGATCCCCAACCAGGACGGGATGAGGACCACGCCATCGGTGGTGGGCTTTTTGAAGAGCGGCGAAGAAGTGGTGGGGATGGTGGCCAAGCGCCAGGCCATCACCAATCCCGAAAACACCGTCTATTCCATCAAGCGCTTCATGGGGCGCCGCTATAACGAAGTGGATTCGGAGCTGAAATTAGTGCCCTACCAGGTCTCGGAAGGGCCGCACGGCGACGCCCGGGTCAAGGTCGGCGACAAGGTCTATTCGCCGCCGGAGATCTCGGCCAAGATCCTGCGCTATCTGAAGGAAGCGGCCGAGGCCTACCTGGGCGAAAAAGTGACCCAGGCGGTGATCACCGTTCCGGCCTACTTCAACGACGCCCAGCGCCAGGCCACCAAAGACGCCGGCCAGATAGCGGGCCTTGAAGTGCTGCGCATCATCAACGAACCCACTGCGGCCAGCCTGGCCTACGGCATGGACAAGGGGCAAGCCCACAAGATAGCGGTCTACGACCTGGGCGGCGGCACCTTCGACGTCTCCATCCTGGAACTGGGCGAGGGAGTGTTCGAGGTCCGTTCCACCAACGGCGACACCCATCTGGGCGGCGATGACTTTGACCAGAAGATCATCGACTACCTGGTGGAAGAATTCAAAAAACAGCAGGGAATAGATCTGAAAGGCGACAGAATGGCCCTGCAGCGCCTGAAGGAAGCGGCCGAGAAGGCCAAGTGCGAGCTGTCCACCACCATGCAGACCAACATCAACCTGCCGTTCATCACCGCCGACGCCTCCGGGGCCAAGCACCTGGACCTGACCCTAAGCCGGGCCAGGCTGGAGCAATTAGTGGACGACCTGATCCAGCGGACCATCGGGCCCTGCCGCCGGGCCTTGGACGACGCCGGTCTCAAGGTCACCGACATCAACGAGGTGGTCTTGGTGGGCGGCATGACCCGGATGCCCAAGGTCCAGGACGTGGTCAAACAGGTGTTCGGCAAGGAGCCCCACCGCGGGGTCAACCCCGACGAAGTGGTAGCGCTGGGGGCCGGCATCCAGGGCGGGGTGTTAGTGGGCGACGTCAAGGACGTGCTGCTTTTGGACATCACCCCGCTTTCCCTGGGGATCGAAACCCTGGGCGGAGTGATGACCCGGCTGATCGAGCGCAACACCACCATCCCCACCCGCAAGAGCCAGGTGTTCTCCACCGCCACCGACAACCAGCCGGCGGTGTCCATCCATGTGCTGCAGGGCGAACGGGAGATGGCGACGGACAACCGCACCTTGGGCCGCTTTGATCTGGTCGGCATCCCCCCGGCTCCCAGAGGCGTTCCCCAGGTGGAGGTCTCGTTTGACATCGACGCTAACGGCATCCTCCACGTTTCGGCCAAGGACCTGGGAACCGGTAAGGCCCAGAGCATCAAGATCACCTCTTCTTCCGGATTGAGCAAGGAGGAGATCGACAAGATGACCAAGGACGCTTTGGCCCACTCGGCCGAGGACCAGAAGAAGCGGGAAGAAATCGAAACCCGCAACAAGGCCGACGGACTGATCTACAACACCGAGCGGATGATGCGGGAGTACGGGGCCCAGATCTCGGCCGACGATCGCAAGCGGATAGAGGACGGCATCGCCCGGCTGCGCAATACCCTGGGCCGCGAGGATATCGAGGCCATCAAGAGCGCCACCGAGGAGTTGAACGTGGCTTCCTACAAGATAGGCGAGGCGGTCTACGCCAAGGCCAAGGACCAGGGCGGCCAGCCGGGTGCCGGCCCCGAGCCCGGGGCGGCCCCCGGTCCCGAGCCTGGGCAGGCCAAGCCCGAAGGCCCGGAGGACGCCGATTACAAAGTAGTGGACGACGAGAAGAAATAATTTCCTTTAAGCGGCAAAAGGGGAGAACAGCCTTGCTTAACAAGGCTTCTCCCCTATTTGCGTATTTATGAGGGTGTTGGAAACGGCTTTTAACTCATCCCTTGCTCCCTTCTCTTTGGTTTGACAAGACTTCGGCGTGAGCTCAGTCGAACGCTCACCACAAGCAAAGAGAAGGGACGGGGTTGAGTTCAGCTATAAACCAAATATAACTGTTGAGAGGTATCAAGATGAAAACCCGAAGCGGTATCTTTATCTTGGCGCTGATCCTGGCCATATCCGGCTGTTCCAAGGACGAGCCTACCGCCACCGGCGGCAGTGTTCTGCCAAGCAGTTATCTGATGCCGGACTCCGTTGGACAAAGCTGGCACTACAACGGATATGAAACGATATTAGGGTATGATACTTTAGGAAATAAAACCGACAGCAGTACATATATTTTCTCTTTGGATATCAATATTATAAGCCGGGATACTATTAACGGGTATCAGACTTTTACCACAGAACTTGCTTGTCATGGTGATACTAGTTTCTGGGGGTCCGAAAAGGACACCGGGCGAGTGCGGTATGCCCAAAACGATACTTTATTGGCAGAAGTGGCTTATGTTCCAGGCACGCCAGGGGGACCAAAACAAAAGGGGTTAAGACTGATACGCTTTGGCGGGAAAATTTATAATGATATTGGAGAACTGCGGAATGCCGTATTGTTTGGGTCTGGTTCCGGAGGAAAATATGACACTACACTTATTCCTTATGACCCGCCCCGGATCCTGCTGGATTATCCGCTTTCCCGGGGCAAGGAATGGGTCCATTATAATACGGCATGGTTAAGCCATCGAAAAGTTGAAAAGACAGAACGAACCATAGTTAACGGGCATTATTACTACTGCTGGAAAATAAAATCGTTATTGGATGTTGATGGCGATAGCAACTGGGATACGGATATAATCTGGTACGATTGGTATAACAATTCAGGCATGGTAAAAAGGCATTTGGAAATGCAGGGAGTATGGATTGGACCAGCAGGTGAGTTGTTGGGAACCTTTGTTTATGTGGAACATTACGAACTGGCAAACCCATAAATAAAACATAGATATTGCACATGACCCCCACCAAAAACGACTACTACGACATCCTGGGCATTCCCAAGAAGGCCACGGAAGACCAGATAAAGCAGGCCTACCGCGCTCTGGCCAAGAAGCACCATCCCGACATGAACCGGGACAACCCCAAGGCGGCCGAGGAAAAGTTCAAGGAGCTGTCCGAGGCCTATGAGGTGCTGATGGACAAGCAGAAGCGGGCCAACTACGATCAGTACGGCCACGCCGGGGTGGATCCATCGTTTGGTCAGGGCGGCTTCGACTTTGGCCGCGACTTCACCCATGCCGACGACCTGCAGGACATCTTCGGCTCCATGTTCGGCGGCGGGGGCGGGGGCAATTCCATCTTCGATATGTTCTTCGGCGGCCAGGGCCAGGGCGCGCGCCGGAGGGGCCGGAGCGAACGCCGGGGCGGCGACCTGCAGATCCGCCTGCCTCTCACTTTGGAAGAGATCGCCTCCGGGGTGGAGAAGACCCTGCAGCTAAAGCGCTATGAATCCTGCTCCGACTGCGGCGGCTCGGGGGTAAAGTCCGGCGTGGACGTCAAGAACTGCCCCACTTGCAAGGGGGCCGGCGAAGTGCGGCAGGTCTCGCGCTCGATATTCGGCCAGTTCATCAACGTGGGAACCTGCCCCCAGTGCGGGGGCGAGGGCAAGATCATCTCCAACCCCTGCAAGGGCTGCGGGGGCGAGGGCCGGGCGAAGAAGGACGCCACCATCAAGGTCAAGATCCCGGGCGGGGCCGCCGCCGGGAATTACCTGCCTTTGCGGGGCCAGGGCAACATCGGCTTAAGGGGCGGCCCGGCCGGCGACATTCTGGTCTACATCGAGGAAAAGGCGCACCCGCTGTTCACCCGGCACGGCGATGATTTGATCGTGGGCATTTCAGTCTCCTACGCCCAGGCGGTTTTGGGCTGCAAGATAGAGGTGCCGATGCTGTCCGGCAAGGCCGAGCTCTCCGTCCCGGCCGGCACGCCCTCGGGCAAAGTGTTCCGGATGCGGGGCAAGGGTCTGCCCCGCCTGAACTCCAGCGGCAGCGGCGACCAGCTGATCAAGGTGGAGGTCTGGATGCCCCAGAAACTTTCGGGCGAGGAGAAGAAGATCCTGAAACAACTGGAGGAACTGCAGAAGAACAAGGTGCCGGGGGCCTGCAAGATAGACCTGGATGCTGGTTGATTACTATAATGAAGTTAAGAAGGTCTGAGGGTGAGAAGTTGAGATCACCCAGGTTAGCAGTCGGATCTTCATAATTTCTCAACTTCCCAACTTCGGCAAGTTATCGTGGCAGAATACTTTTACGCTCCGCCGGAAAACGTCTCCGAGCGGCAGATCATCATCACCGGTGAGGAGGCCCGGCACATCGCCAAAGCGCTGCGGCATAAGAAGGGCGACCTGCTGACCATCGTGGACGGCCAGGGCGGAGAATACCTGTGCTCCATCGCCGCCGCCGCCGAGCACACGGTGACCGCCAACATCGTTAACAAATTGCGCAAGTCGCACGAGCCGATTGCTAAAGTCACCCTGGCCCAGGCGGTTCCCAAGGGCCAGCGGATGGACTTTGCGGTGGAGAAGGGGACCGAGCTGGGCCTGTACGCCATTGTTCCGCTGATCACCAAAAACTCGGTGGCCAGACCAGGCGAGGGCGACAAGCAGCTGCCTCCGTTGTCTGATGAGGAAGGCCCCGGCCACAAGACCGCCCGCTGGCAGAGGATCGCCGCGGCGGCCATGAAACAATCGTTGCGCTCGGTGCTGCCCCGGATAAGCCAGCCCGAGGATTTCAAAGATCTGATGCAGCGCCACAAGGAATACGACCTGATCCTTCTGGCTGACGAGGGACAGCAGAAGATCTCGGTGGCCTCGGTGTTCAAGGGTCTCGCCAAGCAGCCCCGGACCGTCTTATGCCTGGCCGGCCCGGAAGGCGGGTTCACCCCGGAGGAACGGGGACTGGCCCAAAAATATAACGCCCATATTGTCACACTGGGCCCAAGACGCCTGCGGGCCGAAACCGCCGGGATCGTGCTCAGCACCTTGGTCCTGGCGCAACTGGGAGAATTGGGAGGATGAAACAGATGAGAGTAATTAAGACTATTTTAGTCCTATTAACAGCCGCCGCTCCGGCCCTGGCGCAAATGCCTTTGGAGACCAAACCTGCCCCTGACTTTTTAAAGCCGAGAGCCGGCAGCGCCAAGTTTGACTCGGTTCACCAGTACGATGTGCTTAAGTACCGGCTGGCGGTGGACCTGCCCATGACCAACGATTCGCTCTACGGCCACCAGAATATTCTGGCGGTCAAGAAATCATCAAGCGACAGCCTGACCTTAGACTGCGTCCGCTTGGAGGTGGACTCGGTCAAACTGAATGGCAGTCACACCGGCTTCTTGCCCAGCGCCGATACCTTATATTTGATGGCGGACTACGCGTCGGTGGCGGTGGGGGATAGTTTTGATCTGGAGGTGTTTTACCGGGGCGGTAACTTCAGCAAAAACGGCGGTAGAAAATGGGGGTATTACTGGTATCCCAAAGGTTACGATGCCAATACCCTTCACGCATCCGGCTATACCATGAGCGAGCCGCAGGATGCTAGAGCATGGATGCCTTGCTTTGACGAGCCTTGGGACAAGGCCGATTCCGGCTGCAGCATCTCCATAACCATTCCGGACTCCTTGGCCGCCGCCTCCAACGGCCTGCTGCAGGATACCCTGCGCAGCGGGGACCGGCTGACCTGGCGCTGGCGGGAGGATTCGGCCATCACCACTTATCTGATGTGCTTTACCGCTTCGCGTTTTTCCATCTGGTCCGATACCGTCTATACGGTTTCGGGAAAAACCATTCCCCTGAACTATTTTGTCTGGCCCGAGGATTCAGCTTTGTCGCAGACGGTCTTTGCCACGGTGCCCCAGATGACCAGGCTTTATGATTCGCTTTTCCACCCTTATCCTTTTGGCAAATACGGCATGGCCGCGGTCTATCCCTTTGCCTACGGCGGCATGGAGCACCAGGCCATGACCACTATCCACCGCAGTTGGATAACAAACAATTCGCAACGTGGAATCGTGCACGAGCTGGCCCACATGTGGTTCGGGGATCTGATCACCTGCGGCACCTGGGCCGACATCTGGCTGAACGAGGGTTTTGCCAGCTATCTGGAGGCTGTTTACGATGAATGGCTCAACAGCCGCCTTCCGGGCATATACATGAATCAGTATTTTTGGAGAGCGCTGACCGGAAACGCCAACATCTATCCCATCTACAACCCGCCGCCCAATCTGCTGTTTGACTATTCCATGGTCTACACCAAGGGGGCCTGGGTGCTGCAGGGCTTGCGCTGGGTGATGGGCGATACCGTCTTCTTCCCCATGATGCGGGCCTATGCCGATAGTTTTGCCAACGGCAACGTCGTTACCGCCGACTTCCAGAGGATAGCGGAACAGCATTACGGTTCTACCTTGGATTGGTATTTTGCCCAATGGGTCTACCGGGCCGGGCACCCCAAGTATTACCTGGTGGGCTATCATAAGACCCATCCCGACAGCAACGGGGCGAAACTTCTGATAAAACAGACATCCGCCACCGGTGAATTATACAAGATGCCGGTTGCCATAGTGGACAGTTCTTCTGCCGGCGCATTAGATACATTCAGAGTTTGGATTCAAAATACCGATACAGTAATTATTGGGGATTATTTAAATAGTATTGAATGGTTTAAATTTGACCCCGACAGTTGGATATTGAAGGAACTTTACGACAGCCTGCCGGTATTATCTAATCTTAGCACCGGTACCAAAAAATACGGCAACAGCCTAATAGACGTTTATTGGCGTAAGTTCCGGATGGACTCCGCCTGCGCCGGGTATAACGTCTACCGGGCGGATAATGCTGCCGGGCCTTTTGCCAGGATTAATTTCGATATCATTGCCGACACCATGTTCAGCGATACCACCACCTACAGCGGCAGCGAGTATTATTACGCCGTAACCGCGGTAAGCTCTTTAGATACCTGTTACGAAACGCGCCATTCCAATGTCCTTTCCATAGTGGCCGGGGGAGTGGGGAGCGAGCCTGATAACAGGGAGCTGATAACGGATCTCGGGTTGAACCAAAACGTACCCAATCCCTTTAAACAATCAACAATGATCAACTATCAATTAACAAAACCGGGGTTGGCAACCCTGAAGGTGTATAATATACAGGGGCAAGCGGTGAAAACCCTTGTCAACTCTATTCAATCGGCGGGCCGGCACCAGGCGCAGTGGGACGGCCGGGATGCCGCCGGCAACCGGGCATCCAGCGGGATATATTTCGTAAAATTAGAAGCTGAGGGCAAGACCATCACCCGGTCGCTACAGTATATAAAATAAGCATTGGGATTTATTCACCGCAAAGACGCGCCCAAAGCTATTATATGATGGCCCCTTTCACTGGCCCACTCCTGCGGCTCGCCTGCTCCCGCCGACGGCGGGATGCGCCGGACAGGCATGAATGCGGGGCAGGCTTTGTGGCAGGTAATTCCAGGTTAACTTAAATAGGAGTTCAAATGAACTGGATAGACATCATCATCCTGGTTCTGCTGGGGCTGGCGGTGGGCATGGGCTTCAAGAAGGGCCTGGTGCAGGAAATTGTGGGCATCGTCGGCTTGATAGTCTCGTTCTTCCTGGCCTTAAAACTTCATCCGGCCGCGGCCGGGGGGCTGGTCAAGCTGTTCCCCAAAGTGCCACTGCACCTGGCGCCCACCATCGGGTTCGTGGTGATGTTCCTGGCGGCCTTCGGGGCCATCACTCTGGCCGGATGGTTGCTGTCCAAGCTGATTAAGGCCACGCCGCTGGACCTGGCCGACAAACTGGGCGGGATGGTGGTGGGCCTGCTCAAAGGCGCGGTGGTGATCTCCATCCTTTTATTGCTGCTGACATTTCTGCCCCTGCCCAAGGAGGTCAACCAGAAATTAGATCGCTCCGGGATGATCCGCTCCATGCGCAAGGTGGCGCCGTGGGTGTACAAGAAGACCAAGGGGCTTTGGCCCAAAGCCCAGGAACTTTACAAGGAGTTTGAGAAGACGCCGGAGCCCAAGAAAGTGGAAGAGTTGAAGACGATCTAGGACAATGGGGATAAATGGGAATATGATGGATAACCGCAACAACAACTAAAGAAAGATATTAAAAACCGGAATCATGGATAAGAGGCAACGAGATGAATTTAAAAAGAGGATCAAGTCGTCCATCATTGGCCTGATGACTTTCATTGACGCTTTGCCTGCGTCTCAAACCACCAAGATCATCAGCGGTCAGTTACTTCGAAGCGGGACCAGCATGGGCGCCAACTACTTTGAGGCGATCGCCGCAAGCTCCAAGAAAGACTTTATTAATTTTTAATACCCCACCCGCTTGCGGCGGGATAATTCATTAATTATTTTCACTATTCCCTTAAGTCTGGCAATGAAACCTGCTTTTGGCTGGATATTCTGATCGACTCGGGAAAATGCGATAAAAACACGGGACAAAATCTTTTAAAGGAAGCCAGGGAACTGGCTAATATATTGGCCGCCAGCGTCATCACCATGAAAACAAAGGGTTGATCTTTAATTTTTGGTATTTTATTTTTTGATGAACGCCCATAGTTTACAGATATTAGAATTCAGCTTCGTCCGCAACGCCCTTTCCCAGCGGGCCTCCACGCCCTATGGCCGGGAGGAAGCCCTGGCATTGATGCCGCTGGCCGATCCCGATGCCGTCGCCCGGATGCAAGACGAGACGGCCGAGGCCAGGAAGTTTTTGGAGGCCGGCTTCGGCCTTGATTTCTACGACCTGCACGACATCCGTCCCCAGCTGGAGGCGCTGAAGGCCGAGGGCGCGGTGATGGATGCCCTGGTTCTGCTGCACCTGGCCCGGCATTTGGCGGCGGCCCGGCAGGTCCGCTCCTCACTTGGCCTGCGCAATGAAGAGTATCCGCTGCTTTCGGAACAGGCTCTGGGTCTTTGTGCCTTCAAGGAATTAGAGGAGCGGATAGTCAAGGCCATCGAGCCGGACGGCAGAGTGGCCGACAAGGCCAGCCCCGAGCTCTATCACATCCGGCGGGAGCAGGAGACGGTGCGCCAGCGCATCCACTCCAAGCTGGAGGACATCATGGGCCGGGAGGCGGCCGACATCCAGGAGACGCTGATTACCATCCGCGAGGGGCGCTATGTGATCCCGGTCAAGGCCGATTCCAAGAACAAGCTGAAAGGCATCGTTCACGACAGCTCGGCCTCCGGGGCCACGGTCTACATGGAACCGCTGGCCACCATCGAGATGAACAACCGGATGCGCCAGCTGTTCTCAATGGAGAAACAGGAAGTGGAGAGGATCCTGCGGCAGTTCTCGACCGAGGTCTCCGAAAATATTGATGACATGGAAAATAATCTGCAGTTGCTGGCCCACTTTGACCTGGCATTCGCCCGGGCCCAATTAGCGCTGGCCTGGAAATGCGTCCGGGCCATTTCACCGGGCGAGCAGTACTTGAAGCTGATCGAGGCTCGGCACCCGGCTTTGGCCAAACCGGTTCCGCTGAACCTGGAGCTGGGAAACGGCCGGACCACCATGGTCGTCACCGGGCCCAACACCGGCGGCAAGACGGTGGTGCTGAAGACGGTGGGCCTGCTGGCACTGATGAACCAGTCCGGCCTGCAGATCCCGGCCCGGGACGGCAGCGCCCTGTCCCTGTTCGGCCAGGTATTCGCCGACATCGGCGACGAGCAGTCCATCTCCCAGTCGCTGTCAACCTTTTCTTCGCACATCTCGCAGATCAAAGGGGTGCTGGAGAATTCCACCGCCCTGTCGCTGGTCCTGCTGGACGAGATCGGGGCCGGCACCGAGCCGGCCGAGGGCGCGGCCCTGGCTATGACCATCCTTTTAGCGCTGACCCGGAAAGGCTGCCTGACCCTTTCCACCACCCATTACGGGGCGCTGAAGGCCTTTGTCCAGCAGAATTCCCAGATGCTGAACGCGGCCATGGAATTTGACCGGGAAAAACTCCAGCCTACCTACCGCCTGATAATGGGCGTGCCCGGGGCCAGCTACGGGATAGAGATCGCCTCGCGGCTGGGGCTTTCGCCCGAAGTAATCAGCGACGCCCGTTCCCGGATAGATTCCAAATCGGTCCAGCTGGAGGAGCTGATCACATTCCTGGAACAGGTCAAGCGCCGGGCCGAGCAGAAAGAACTTAAGGCCCTGGACGAAATGGACCAGGCCAAAAGCCTGAAGGAAGAATACCGGTCCCGGTTGGAAGGGATCCAGGAAGAACTGAATACCCTGAAGCAAAAGGCGGCCGAGGAATCCAGAAATATATTGACCCAGGCCCGCAGCGCGGCCGAGCAGGCGGTGGCTGTTATAAAGGGCGAGCAGGCCAGCAAACAGAGCATCATCAAGGCCAGGGAGATGCTGAAGGAGGCCGAAGCCCTGCTGCCGCCGGAGGAGCGGCCCCAGCCAGCGGCCAAGCACGATCCCGGACATGTCTTCCAGAAAGGGGAAAAGGTTTACCTGACCGATCTCAAAAAAGAGGGCTTGATAGTGGACCTGTTGGATTCCGGGAAGAAACTCAAGGTCCAGGTGGGCAATGTGCTGATGACCGTGCCCCGGCAAAAGGCCGCGGCCGGCGCTTCCCAAAAATTAGCAGAGCCAAAACCTATCTCCACCGTCAGCGCCGAGAACGTCTCCGGGTTTGCGCCGGAACTGTATCTGCTGGGAATGCGGGCCGATGAATCCATAGAGGCGGTGGAACGCTACATTGACGATGCGGTCTATTACGGGATCACCAAACTGCGAATAGTGCACGGCAAGGGCACCGGGGTACTGCGCAAGATAGTAAAAGAAGTGCTGACCAAAAATGCCCAGGTGAAATTTTTCCGTCTGGGAGAGTGGAACGAAGGCCAGGACGGGGTGACGGTAGTGGAGCTGAAATAGTTGATACAATTAGCAATGAACAATGAATCCAACTACGCCCAAGGCTACGTCGGACAAGCAATGAACAATGAACAATGAACAATGAACAATGAACAATGAACAATGAACAATGAACAATGAACAATGAACATTGAACATTGAACATTGAACAATGAACAATGAACAATGAACAATGAACAATGAACATTGAACGGTGAACAGTAAACAGCAAACAGTAAACAGCAAACAGTAAACAGTAAATGGTAAACAGTAAACGGATAAACTTCATGGATAAAGGCTTGCAGGTGATTCCCGGGGTGGGCAAAAGCATCGCGGAGGACCTGAACCGGCTGGGGATTAAGAAGGTCTCTTGCCTTAAGAACAAAGACCCGGAAAGGCTCTATGCCCGGTTCTGCGCTATGGAGGGGCGCCCGGTGGACCGCTGCCTTTTATACGTCTTCCGCTGTGCGGTTTACTACGCATCCCATGAAAAGCACGACCCAGAACTGCTGAAGTGGTGGAACTGGGCCGATTCAAACTTCAAAAAGCAAAAAGCAGAAATTAAAAAGCATAAAGGGAATCAACCGCCATGGCCATAATCATCAAAGAGGTCGTAACAAAAAAAGAACTGAAACAGTTCGTGGAGTTCCCCTTCTCGCTGTACAAAAACCATTCTTACTGGATCCCTCCACTGCTGATGGATGAGTATCACACCCTGCGCAAGGACAAGAATCCGGCCTTTGAGTACTGCCGGGCCAAGTTCTGGCTGGCCTTCAAGGACGGCAAATTGGTTGGGCGCATCGCCGGGATCATCAGCCAAAAGTATATTGAAAAATGGGGCAACAAGTACGCCCGTTTCGGCTGGGTCGACTTCGTCAATGATCGTGAGGTCGTAAAAGCCCTGTTCGAGACCGCAGAGCAGTGGGCCAAGGAGCAGGGAATGGAGGGTATTCACGGGCCGCTGGGTTTCACCGACATGGACCACGAGGGCATGCTGGTGGACGGCTTCAATGAGCTGGGCACGCTGGCCGCCATTTACAATCATCCCTATTATCCCAAGCATCTGGAATCGCTGGGCTACGCCAAGGACGTGGACTGGCTGGAGTTCGAGGTCCAGGTGCCCACGCAGATTCCAGAGAAGGCCGAGCGGGTGGAGCGGATCGTGATGCAGAAGCTGGGGCTCAAAGTGCTGGAGGCCAAAAAGGCCAAGGACCTGCTGCCCTATGCCCGCGAGATGTTTCAGGCCTTAAACAGCGCCTTTGCCGGCATCTACGCCTTTGTGCCGCTGAACGAAAAACAGATCAGCATGTACATCAAACAATATTTCTCCTTCATCCTGCCGGATTATACCAAGATCCTGTTGGACCCAAACAACAAAGTGGCCGGGTTCGTGATCGGCATGCCCTCGCTGTCGCGCGCCCTGCAGAAGTCCCGAGGCCGGCTGTTCCCCATCGGATTCATTCACATCCTAAAGGCCATCAGCCGGAAAAACAAACATATCGATCTCTATCTGGGCGCCATCCGACCCGACCTGCAGGGCAAGGGGGCCGACGCTCTTTTAATGACCGAGATGTGCCGCTCGGCCATCAGAAATAAGGTGATCTCGGCCGAGACCAACATCGAGCTGGAGGAGAACGTCAAGGTCCAGAGCCACTGGAAATATTTTGAGTCGCGCCAGCACAAGCGGCGGCGGTGTTATATTAAGAAGTGGTAGGTCATTATTTTTCTAAACGTTAACGAGATAAATAATACTTATGGCTAACCTCGTCACCTTATTGCGTCTGGTCCTGCTGTTCGTGCTGGTGGTCATGGCCTATCAGACCCGATACCTCTGGCTGCAGCTGGCCAATATGCCGCTGCTGGTTATAGTCATCGCGCTGGACGCGGTGGACGGGGTGGTGGCGCGGAAATTCAAGGAATCCGCGCTGTTCGGGGCCATCTTCGACATCATGGTGGACCGGGTGACCGAGAACGTGCTCTGGATAGTGCTGGCCGACCTGCGCTGCATTCCGGTCTGGGTAGCCTTAGTGTTCATCACCCGCAGCCTGATCGTGGATTCCATCCGCTCCCACGGCATCCAGCAGGGAAAGACCCCGTTCGGGCAGATCGTTTCCAGGTCAGGGCAGTTCCTGGTGGGCAGCCGTTTCATGCGGGGTCTTTACGGAACGCTGAAGGTCGTGACCTTCGGCTGGATATTCCTGTTGCAGCCCTGGCCGGCACTGATGCCCGGTTTCTGGTCACAAAATGCGGCGTATCTCAAGACAGCAACAGCGCTGCTTATCTACTTGACCGTGGCCGTCTGCATTCTGCGGAGCGTTCCGGTGATAGCGGAGTTTATAATAGAGCAGAAAGTATTTTCACATCTCAAGTTTTCTGCCAAAAGGCCTAAAGATGGCGCTAGCCTTCGTTGACGTCGACGGCACGATAATCAAGGGCACCAGCTGCGAAAAACTGTTCATCCCCTATCTGATCAGGAACAACAAGCTGGGCCTCCGGCAGTTTTTCCACTTTGCCTGGTTTGCCCTGCGTCATTTTTCAAAATACGGATTAAGGGTCTATAAAAGGGACAAGGCTTATTTGACTGGGCTGTCAATCGAGGAAACGGAGCAGCTGGCCAAGGCATTTATCGGCCGGATAATCCCAGAACGATTGAACCCGCTGATTATAGCGGAGCTGGAGCGCCATCGGACAGCCGGAGATGAACTAGTGTTGCTTTCGGGGACACCGGAATTCCTGGCCGAACCGCTGGGCAGAAAACTGGGCATCGAAAACATCATTGCCTGCAAAGTCCTGTCGCTCAATGGGTGCTATACCAGCGGGGACCCGGCGCAGCATCCCTACGGGCAAAGCAAGCTGCAGCTGGCCCGGGAATATTGCCTTAAGCGCGGGGCTTCCTTGGAAAAGTCCGCCGCCTATGCCGACAAGTCAAGCGACCTGCCGCTGCTGGAGCAGGTTGGAACAGCAGTGGCAGTAACACCAGTCCGGCGATTAAGAAAGGTTGCATTAACAAAAGACTGGAGGATCATAGGATGAAAAAGTATTTCCTGCTTGTGCTACTGAGCGCTTTTCTGGCGGTCCTGGCAGCGGCCCAGCCCAGCGAGCAATCCTTGATCGCTGCCTGGGAACAGTCCCTGAAGAACGACCCGGCTACGTTGGCCTTTGAGAAGACCGGGGAAAGATCCTACAAATACCAGACCAAGAAATTTCCCTTCTGCCGAATACCGTAAGTCATATACAAAAAAATACGGAGGCGCCGGGAAATCCCTCTGGCTGGCAATATTAGGAAACTTTTGGATGATATTTTTCGTAATCCTTGTCATATTCATCATCTTTTTATCGCGCAAGACCAGCCGGCAGATGAAGGAGGCTTTGGCCAGGCAGGATCGTGCTTTGGCGGAAACAGACCGGGCCTTAAAACTTTCCAAGCAGTCCCTGAAGTTAGGCGAGGACAGCAACCGGGTGCTGAAGGAAATACTGGAAACCCTGAAAAAACAAAAACAGAGCGAATGATCCCATGTCTTCCAAAGTAGCCGTAATCAAAACAAAACCGGAGACCATAATTCAGGACATTGCCCAGGTGATGAATCTGGCGGACTTCAGGCAGTCGCTTGATTGGCAGCTGGAGGGAGTGATCAAGGCCCTGCAGGAAGCGGGCTATAAGGACATTTCCTGCGTCCAGAACAAGACGGTGGTTACCGACGCCTTCAAGGGCGAGGATCTCAACCGTTACCTTCCCATCTTAAAAAAGCATGGCGTTCCGGTGCTGTACAACTTCAAGGATCGGGACATGAAATGGGTACCCTACCTTCCCAAGGCCCGGATGCTGGTCTTAGACAAAATATTTCCCGAAGGGATACTGGTCCCGGACTACTTCTTCGGCAAGAACATCGTCCACTTGCCCACCGTCAAATGCCACATCTACACCACCACCACCGGGGCAATGAAGAACGCCTTCGGGGGCCTCTTGAACACCAAGCGGCACTATGCCCATTCCTGGATACATGAAGTGCTGGTGGATCTTTTAGCCATCCAAAAAGAAATCCACTCCGGGCTGTTCGCGCTAATGGACGGCACCACCGCCGGCAACGGCCCCGGCCCCCGCACCATGTTCCCGGTGATTAAGGACTATCTTTTAGCCTCGGCCGATCAGGTGGCCATTGACGCCGTCTCGGCCCATATGATGGGCTTTGATCCCCTGTCCATTAAATACATCCGGCTGGCCCACGAGAACGATCTGGGCTGCGGGCGGTTCGAAGAGATAGAGCTTTTGGGCGCTGATGTCCGGAACGAGAACTGGAACTTCAAGGTCGGCAAGAACCTGGTCAAAAGGGTGGGCGGCGACCTGATCTGGTTCGGGCCATTGAAGAAGATGCAGAAATTCTTCTTTCACACTCCGCTGGTGCACCTGTTCATCCTGGCTTCCGAGATCTACCACGACTACCTGCGCTGGCCGCTAAAGGACAGGTTCACCTTTGAAAAATGGAAAAGGGAAACGGCCTGGGGCCGGCTGTTCCAAAAGTATTCTTGAAACAATGTTCTGATTTTCCGGGGAAAGACAGGAGTGCCTTCGCTAAAGCTATGGCCCCTAAGGGTAGGCAAGCATGTAGCGTAAGCGAACCCTTTTTCGGGCGAATTTTTCGGGCGAACCAATTTTTCGGGCGAATTATATTGAAAAACGCCTAAATTTATGATAAAATTAAAATTTACGGTCAAAAATAATATAACCATATTTTATTCAAGGAGAATCACTGCCATGAAAAAACTGATTGGACTGGCGCTGGGGCTGGGCCTGGTATTATCCGTGGTTTCCTGCGGCAACCGCAGCAAGGTGATCGCCAAGGTGGGCAGCCAGAAAATAACCCTGGGGCAATTTGACGACAACTACCGGGCCCCGGTCCCGCCGCCGGACTCGGCCGCCGCTTTGACAGCCAAGAGACGGCTTTTAGACCAGATGGTGGAGCAGAAGCTTATGGCTCTGGAAGCCCTGGCCCGCAAACTGGACAAGGAACCCAAACTGCAGAAGGAATACGAGGACCTGACCAAGAACATGCTGATGGGCCAGCTTTACCGCCAGGAGATCCTGGAGAAATCACAGCCCACCGACCGGGAGATCAAGGATTATTATAAGAGGATGGGCACGGAAGTTAAGGCCCGGCACATCCTGGTCAAGGCCGAGGCAGAAGCCAAAGCCATCTACCAGTCATTGAAAGACGGGGCCGACTTTGAGGAGACCGCCAGACAGAAATCCCAGGATCCTGGTTCCGCTCCCCGGGGCGGCGACCTGGGCTGGTTCGGTTGGGGCCGGATGGTTCAGGCCTTCCAAAAGGCGGTCTTTGATCTGAAGCCGGGACAGCTGGGCAAACCGGTCCAAACGCCTTTCGGTTTTCACATCATCCGGATGGATTCCACCCGGGCGGCCGAGATCAAGCCCTTTGACCAGATGAAGGACATGATCAAACAGCAGCTGACGGCCTCCAAGCCGCGGGAGATGGCCAACGAATACGTTGAAAAGATAAAATCCTCGGCCAGGGTCAAGATCAAAAAGGAAGTTTTGGATCTGCTGGCGGCCAAGCAGCCCCAGACCCAGGGCCCGGCTCTCCTGCCGCTTTTGGGAGACGAAGCGGAAAAGAAGAAGACCATCGTTACCTACAGCGGCGGTTCCTGGACGGTGGAGGTCTTTTACAACAAGCTTAACAAGATGTTCGGCGGTAATGCCGACCTCAGGAATCCCGCCGGGCTGGAACAGCAAGTGCAGGCCATGCTGGTGGAAGACCTGCTTTTGGCCCGGGCCAAATCCAAGAATCTGGAGAACAATTCCAAGGTCAAGCAGCAGATGAAAAAGGCCTGGGACGAGATGCTGGCCGCCGCGCTGTATCAGTCCGAGGTGGGACCCAAGGTCAGCGTCAATCCGGAATCGGTCAAGGTTTATTATACAAGGAACAAGAAGGAATTCTATCAGCCGGCCAAAGCCATGGTCCGCCAGATAGTGACCCGGACCAAGCCCGAAGCCGAAGCCGTTTATAAACTGCTTTCCCAGGGGGCCGATTTTGCGGCCACCGCCTCGGAAAAATCGGTTGACTGGACTAAGTCTTCGGGCGGAGCTTTGGGCGAAGTTACCCAGAACGATCCCCGGTTCCCGGAAGTTTCCAAAATGGCTTTTGCCGCCGGCCTGAACCAGGTTTCCCGGCCTTTCGCCGTCAAGGACGGCTTTGCGGTGATCAAGGTCAGCGCCCGCACCCCTGGCAAACAAATGAGCTTTGACGAAGTGAAAGCGCCCATAGAGCAGAACCTGGCCCAGGGCCAGGAACAGATGTTGTACCTGAGGCTGATCGAAGCTCTTAAGTCAAAATATCCGGTAAGTATAGATGAAAATATTTTAAAACTGGCCGGTCAGCAAAAGCCGGAGAAGGGAAAATAAAATGAAGAGACTAACCATGGCCGGACCGATCCTGATCCTGGCCTTAAGCCTGCTGGCCGGAGCCGGCTGCAAAAAAGGGCAGCCCCAGGGGCAGGTGGTGGCCCGGGTCAACAAAACGGTTTTAACAGACTCCGATGTCAAAGATTATCTGCCCAACGGCGCGGTCGGAATCTCCCCGGCCCAGAAAGAAGAGTTTTTGCGGCGCTGGGTGGACACCGAGCTGTTCTACCAGGAGGCCATCAAAAAGGGGCTGGACAAGGATCCCAAGGTGGCTAAACAGTTGCGCGATTTGAAACGGGAGATTTTGGCCAACCAGTTGCTGCAAAAAGAGGTGGTGGAAAAGCAGAGCCTAAGCGAGGCCGAGGTCAAGTCCTACTTTGAACTGCACCAGACCGAGTTCCAAAACAACATCCGCTACAGCCAGATAGTGGTCCAGTCCCAGGAGGAGGCCGCCGCCATCAAGTCGGCCCTGGACGGCGGGGCCGATTTCGCCAAGCTGGCCCGGGAAAGGTCCCTGGAAGCAAATTCCCGAGCCAACGGCGGGGACATGGCCGGCTACCTGCAGCGGGGCAGCGGGGAACTGCCCCTGGATTTCGAGGAGAAATTATTTGGCCTGGCCAAGGGGCAGATCTCTGAGCCCATCAAGCTGTTCAACGGATATTTCATCATCAAGGCTACCGACAAGAAGCCGGTCTGGCCGCCGGTGAAATACGAGGACGTCCGGGAGGGGCTGTCCAACGGGTTGACCATGAGCAAGCAAAAACTGGCGTTTGACGCGTTGACTGAAAAACTTAAGAAGACCGCCCAGGTGGAAACCCATCCTGACCTGATCAAGTAGTATTTTAGTGTTTCGTGTTTGCCTGTCTGACGTTGGCCGAGTTGGCCGGTGGTTGAGTGCCCCGCCTGGCTTTGATACGGCCGTTGGCCACTCAGCCGACGGCGGGGCGTACTTGTGCTGAACGAAGCTGAAGCATCAAAACCACCGGATGTGCCAGCGTTGACTATATTGAAGCATCGCGGCCAGGCAAACAGGGCGCGAAAACGTGGTAAGTGTAATTCCCCGGAGATCCAGTTTTGACGCAATTAAACGCAGATAGATAAAGGAATAATTCAGAATGAAAAAGATTTACCTGGCCGGAGGCCTGCTGCTGCTGGCCTTGACCAGCTCCCTGTACGCCCAGCCGGCCGGCGACGGGGTGGTGACGGTGGTGGACGAGCAGCCGATCCTGCAAAGCGAGCTGGACAAGCAGGTCACGCTTTTAAAGCTGCAGCTCAACCAGAACAGCGTGCCCGAGGACTCCCTGAAAAAACTGGCTATGGAGAGACTGATCGAAGTGAGGCTGCTGATGCTTCAGGCCAAGAAGGAATCGCTGGACGTCACCGGCGCCGAAGTGGAGGAGGCTTTGAACAAGAGCATCGGCGAGATGAAATCCCAGTTTCCCAGCGAAGAAGCGTTCAATGCCCAGCTTAAGGCCGAGGCCACCAATGTCGAAAAGCTGAAAGCCAAGCACCGGCCCGACGCCAAGAACCAGCTTTTGATGCAGAAGCTGATCGACAAGAACATCCGGGCCCGGGTTACGCCGCCCACCGAGAAAGAAGTGACGGACTTTTACGCCAGCCACAAGGACTCCATTCCGCCGGAACCGGAGAAGGCCGAGGTGGCCTGGATCGTGATCGTTCCCAAGCCGGGGGCCGCGGCCAAGACGGCGGCCATCGCCCGCTATAACGAAGTTATGGCCAAGCTAAATGCCAAGAAGAATTTTGCCGCTTTGGCCAAGAAATATTCCCAGGATCAGGGCTCGGCCGTCAACGGCGGCGACCTGGGCTGGTTCGGCCGCAACCAGATGGTGCCCGAGTTTGAGAAGGCCGCCTTCGGCGCCAAGATCGGCCAGATCACCGAGACCGACACCCGCTACGGCCGGCACATCATCAAAGTGCTGGAGAAAAAGGGCGACCAGGTGCATGCCGCCCATATCCTGATCTCTCCCATTCCCACCGAGGCCGACCTGGTTAAAGCTCGCAAGCTGGCTGCCGGGCTTTACCGCCGTGTGACCGCCGAAAAGGAGGATTTCGGCCGGGTGGCCAAGACCTACTCCGACGACCCCATGTCCAAGGAGAACAACGGACTGCTGGGCCTGGTGCCGGTGGAGGCCTTCCCCGACGCCATCAAAGCCGAGCTGGCCTCCATGCAGGAAGGCGATATCAGCGAGGCAGTGGAAAGCGAGAACGGGCTTACCATTCTCAAGCTTATCAAGCGGGTAACGGCCAGGGAGCCCACCTACGAGAACGTGAAGAAAGATTTGACGGAGTATTTGAAAAACAAGAAGATGCAGGAGGCCCTGGAGGTCTATTTGAAGGACCTGAAGACCAAGTATGTGATCGAGAGGAAGTAGATCTTTTTGCCACAAAGTCACCGAGGCAGAGAATATAAACTGGTGACTAAACGGTTTAAAGCAAAAGAACCTCCACGTTGTGTGTGGAAGTTCTTTTGTGTTGCAACAAAACGCTATTGACAAATATCATAATCATGATATGATAATGATATTGTAAAACAAAGGATAAAGCCCATGCCGATGATAAAACCTATTTCCGATCTCAGAAACAAGGCTAATCAGATATCAAAGATAGCCCACAGCACCGGGCAGCCGATCTTCATTACCAAGAACGGGGAAGGCGATATGGTGGTGATGTCTTTGGCCCATTACGGGGACATTCAACGCAAGCTGGAGCTGTACGGAAAGCTGGCCGTGGCCCAGGCCCAAAAAGCCGGGGGAGACAAGGGCCGGGAGCTTTCTGTTGTAATGAAGGACCTGCGCCGGAAGCTGAATGAAAAGGCGTAGTTACTAATCAGAGCGGATAATAGTAGACTTTTTTCCACCGAAACACGCTAAATACGCTAATTATATTGGATTTAAAAGAAACCGGAATGTCTACTAATATACGCTCCCACTACTGTCCCAACGTTGAGAAAAGCTAAAGCTGTAATTAGATGTTCATCAATGAGATATAACGCAAAAACAGTTTTTTCGATTTGAATTATAGGTTATACTTTGACCACTCTATCCAGGTTCAACTACCAACAAGGAGTGGTCAATGAATACCGGGAAAACTATTTTTGCACAGTTGCTGGATTTTCTGCCGTTCTATGAATTCAACAAGTGCGTCAAACGATACCGAGGCAATTACAAAGTAAAACAATTTACCTGTCTCAGTCAGTTTATCACGATGGCGTTTGCCCAATTGACGTATCGGGAAAGTCTCCGTGATATTGAATCCTGTCTGTAGGCCCTGAGGTCAAAGTTGTACCATATCGGCATCAGGGGAGCGGTATGCCGGAATACCTTGGCGAACGCCAATGAACAACGGGATTGGCGTATCTATGCAGACTTCGCTCAAGTCTTGATCCAGACGGCCCGGCCATTATACGCCAACGATGAGTTTGGCGTGGATTTGCAGGAGTTGGTTTACGCTTTTGATTCGACCACGATAGATTTATGCGCCTCGTTATTTCCCTGGGCTCATTTCAAGAAAACCAAGTCGGCGGTCAAGCTGCATACGCTGCTGGACCTGCATGGTAACATCCCAGTGTTTATCAGCATTACCAAAGGAAACGTCCATGATGTAACGGTGCTTGATGTGTTGCCAGTTGAGCCTGGCGCTTACTATATGATAGACCGGGGATATTTAGATTTTTCCCGACTCTACAAGATACACCGTTCCCAAGCTTTCTTTGTAATCCCGGCTAAAAGCAATACCAGACTCAGGCGACTGTATTCACTCCCTGTCGATAAAAAGTCCGGTATACTGAGCGACCAAGTGGCGGTCTGCGCAAATTATCAGGCATCACAAGACTACCCAGAGAAGTTGCGAAGGATTCGATATTATGATGAAGAACAAAACAAGAGGTTTGTCTTCCTTACCAATAATATGACGCTTCCGGCAACATCAATTGCCAAGCTATACAAATGCCGCTGGCAAGTAGAATTATTCTTCAAATGGATAAAACAACATTTACGCATCAAAGGGTTTTACGGCACTTCCGATAATGCCGTAAGGTCGCAGATCTGGATTGCCGTATCAATCTACGTGCTGGTAGCCATAGTAAAAAAACGATTAAACCTTCGGGCAAGTCTCTACAGCATTTTACAGGTTTTGAGCGTATCCCTTTTTGAAAAAGAGCCCATTTTACGGATGTTTTCAGAGATCGACCCCCAATCTCAAGACCCCCTGTTTCATAACCAATTGGTACTCTTTGACTAATATTGGGACAGCAGTGATACGCTCCCATTAGTATAAGGTCCGCCTGCTGCGGACGGCCGAGCAAGACTTTACCGAGGCGGTGATGTATGTAATGGCCGAAAGCCCGGCCGCGGCTCAGGTTCTGGCTGAAAGAATGGAGAAACAACTATCCTTGCTGTCCGGCCAGCCGTTAATGGGCCAAACGCCCGGTGACGCTAATCTGGCAGGGATGGGATACCGGTTTATCGTGGTCAAGAATTATTTAGTATTTTATACGGTGGAAGAGAATGATGTGCTTGTGCACCGGATAATACACGGAGCCAGGGATTATTTAAATGTATTGCAGTAATATTTGCAGCTTGTAACAGAGCCGCCCCGCGCTTGTCCGCCATAGCCCCGCCAAGGCGGGGCGAAGGAGGAATGCGGGGCGGCTCTGTTTATTACAGAAAACAAGGGATTTGTCAATAGATTTTACCCCCTGGGAAAAAACAATTTATTTTCAAGCATGGCATCGAGGTCAACGGGAATTATCAGTAATCTTTTATCAAGA
This sequence comes from candidate division TA06 bacterium, assembly GCA_016208585.1. NCBI lineage: Bacteria > candidate division TA06 bacterium. The sequence goes on from JACQXR010000008.1 coordinate 45,117, forward strand.
TTCGGAACTTTCTCAAGGGCCAGTTGCCAAGGGGTCTTGTTTTCCTTGTAGGTGTTGGGTCTTTCCAGATTAAAGAAAAGCAGATAAGAGAGGCTCTTGTTCATAAAATCCTGCCGAAGGGCTGGTGTGAAAGGCCCGGGCCGCTGGCTTTACTCCGTGAGCAACGGCGTAGTTTACCATCTGATAACGAAGTTGTCGTTTGTCTTTACAGTTTCTCATCTGCTGGTTATAGGCGCTGGGACACATACTCGCTCCCTTCTTGATTGCAGGGGAGTTATAACCGAAAAGGCACTCGTTTGTCTATGGTAATCTGTGTCGTTAGTCACTACCCGTTTGGCAGGTGTCAGGACATCGTTGACAGTCTTTAGTGCTTTCTGTAAACGTTTGAATACTTGCCGGCTCTTGCATAGTAGCTTCGTCAACCTTGGCCGCCCTTTCGGGGGTAATGATCTATTATACCATTCCCAACATTTTTTCGCAAAACCCCGACATAATTATTATGCTACCACATTTTTTCGCAAAACCCTTGACTTTTTATGCTCTTTGTGAAATAATTCATTTTTTGTGCCCCAAATATACCTGAACGGTCATAATTTTATTTTTGATCGCGGTATCAAGGGGCCGTTCGTTCATTACCAAATAAATACCCAATTTATTTTGCCACAAAAAGCACAAGAAACACAAAATGGATGGGCCTCATCACTATTTTTTACGTAAGCATATTAAAGGTGATTTTGTGAATTATGTGCTTTGTGTGGTTAATTCCGTGAAAATCAGTCAGCAATCATTTCAATAATTTAGGCAATAAAAATATGCCGGAAAAGACGGTTTATTCTTTGGCCAGGGCCCAGGCGTCGGATCTCATCGCCAGTCTGCTGAAATCCCAGAACGAGGTGTGGGCTCCGGCGAAGGGAGAGAGCGGCGACACCTTTTTGTCGCGGATAGAATCGGCCAAGCAGATGGCCCCCGAATATGTCAACGGATTTTTGGGGGCCAAGCGCTATGTGTTCCCGCAGCTGGAGGAGCTGTTCCGTTTCAAGAAGGGCAAGAACGGAACCACCCTGCAGACCGGATCGGAACAGCCCCGGGCGGTGATCTGGGGGATCCGGCCCTGCGACATGTCGGCGGTCCATTATTTTGATAGCTTCTTCGGGACGGACGCTAAATCCGGTCCCGATTGGAAATCGGGAGATCCCTTGCCGGATCCATTGTATAAAAAGCGCCGGGAGCGAGCGGTGTTCATCACCCTGGCCTGCAACCAGGCCGGCCCAAAATGCTTCTGCATCTGCACCGACTCCGGGCCGTTCCTCTCCCAGGGCTATGATATCCAGCTGACCGATCTGGGTACATATTATCTGGCAGAAGTGGGAAGCCCCAAGGGCGAAGAATTCGTGAAGGAATTCAAGACCTTGTTCGGCACCGGAGACGAGAACGACATGAAGCTCCGGCGGAAGCTGGAGGTCGAGGCCGAGAAGACCTTCCAGCAGCCGGTCAGTTTTTTCGCCAAGGCCATGCGCAAAATGGACGCCGGCAAGGTGGACCAGAAATTCTGGGAGAAGGTCGGCGGGTACTGCATCGGCTGCGGGGGCTGTATCTACGTCTGCCCCATGTGCAGCTGTTTTGACGTGGACGACAGGATGGAATCCGATACCGAAGGCCTGCGCTACCGCAGCTGGGATACCTGCGACTTTGCCGGGTTCACCCGCGAGGTCTCCGGCCATAACCCCCGGGTCTCCAAAGCCGACCGCCGGAAGCGGTGGTTCTACCATAAGCTGTCCATGGATTATCTGGAGAAGAACCCGGTGATCGGCTGCGTGGGCTGCGGCCGCTGCGTGATCACTTGCCCCGGGGAGGTGGACATGGCCACGGTGGTGCGCTGGATGCGGAAGGCGGATTCCGAAAGCCCTAATTCCTAAAACACGAAATCCTAAACAATGTCCGAAAGCCAAAATACAAAAACAGAAAAACCCAGGCAGTATGATCTTGAGGACGGACATTAAAATTTGCCAAGGCGGTTATTGCTTTTGCAAGGAAACTGCCAAAGGATGTTATCAATAACGAATTAATCAAACAATTAGTGCGTTCCAGCGGTTCTATCGGAGCCAATTACATAGAGGCCAATGAGGCCTTGAGCCGCAAAGATTTTCTGATGCATGTCAAGATATCCCGCAAGGAGGCCAAAGAGTCCAGATACTGGCTTAGAGCTTATCCTCAAATAACAATTTGGGCATAAACGGCTGCAAAACCGCCATACTACGTTACGCTCATTCACCGTATCGCTGTGGATACGCTTCACTCGCGTTCCTCGTCTGGCATGGTTTGACAGGCTCACCACATGCCTTTTCGCTCGTTTATGCTGACCCAAAGCTTATTTAAGGATAAACTCTTAATCTGATTGAAACAGATGACGAAAAGATGGAAAAAGAAAGACTGGTTCTTTGTGATGAGGCCGGGCAGTTGATGAAGATCTTCGGCTCGATAGTTGAAAAAACTCAATGATAGTTATTGGAAGTTTGTATTTTAAGATTGTTTAGAATCTAGAATTTAGAAATTAAAGTAGAAGAGCTATGAACCCTAACATTTATGTACCTTATATAGCCGAGATCACCGACATCAAACAGGAGACCGGCGATACCCGGACCTACGATGTCAGAATAAAGAACCAGGACGAGGCCAGGCTGTTTCTTTCCCGGCCCGGACAGTTCGTGGAGGCCTCGGTGTTCGGGGCCGGCGAGGCCCCCTTCGGCCTAACCACTTCACCCAAAGATCCCGGGGTAATGACCTTTACCGTGCGGGCCTGCGGCAGGGTGACCAACGCCCTGGCCCGGCTTTCGACCGGGGACGAGATCGGCGTCAAAGGGCCCTTGGGGAACAGCTTTCTTGACAAGATCGACTCCAGGGGCAAGGATGTTTTAGTGATCGGCGGCGGCATCGGGCTCCCGCCGCTGCGCTCCATGATAGACCACATATTCAATAACCGCTCCGACTACCGGGATTTCACCATCCTCTACGGCGCCAGAACCCCGGCCGACCGGGTCTATAAATATCAGTTAAGCGAATGGGAAAAGAAAACCGACCTGAAACTGATCCAGACGGTGGACGTGGCCGACCAGGATTGGACCGGGAACGTGGGGGTGGTCACCACTTTGTTCCCCAAGCTTAAATTAGACATCCCCAACACCGTGGTCTACACCTGCGGGCCGCCCATCATGATCAAGTTCGTGATCGTCGAACTGCTTAAATTAGGTCTGCCGGAGAAACAGATAGTGTCCACCCTGGAGCGCTACATGAAATGCGGAGTAGGCAAGTGCGGGCACTGTTGCATCGGGAACAAGTATGTCTGCACCGAGGGGCCGGTGTTCGACTACACCGAGATCAAGGGGCTGGCCGAAGAGGCGTTCTAAACAGAGAACAATGAACAATGAGCAATGAACATTGGCCAAATTGCGAGGCGCCATTGTATGCTCATAAGGGGCCGAAATGTCCGATCTGATAGAATATCTGTGTTCTTTGAACGAAAGATCGCTGATCATCGGGGTGGGCAACCCCTTAAGGGGGGACGACGGGTTCGGCCCGGCGCTGATCGCGGGGCTAAACGGCCGGGTTGGCATAAGACTATTGGACGCCGAGGAGATCCCGGAAGCCTTCCTTGATAAAGCGGTGGAAATGTCCCCGGACAAGCTTTTGATCGCCGACGCGGTGGCCCTGGGCGGCCTGCCCGGGGAAGCGGCCCTGATGCCGCCGGAATCACTGGGACAGAAGATCGCCATCTCCACCCACAACCTGCCGCTTTTAATGTTCATCAAGTTCTTTAAGGAACAAAGCCCCAAGACCGAGGTGATGCTGCTGGGGGTCCAGCCCAAGGGCATAGAATTCGGAAAAGAGCTGAGCCCGGAGATAAAGAAGACCATAGACAGCCTGGTTGATATACTGACAGCCAAATAAAACGGACCTAACCCTTGATCCCTTCCCCGCAAGGGAAGGGGAAATAGTAAACAAAAGATAAAAGATATGTTACCCATTCTCCTATTTACAATGTTGCTGCTGCCCTTTGCCGGGGCGCTGATCTCGCAGTGGCTGCCGGAAAAAAGGCAGGACGGCTTTGCCGCTGTCATAGTCTCTCTGGTTTGCGCAGCCTCGCTATGGGCGGTGTTCCTGGGATTGGGCAAAAGCTTCCATCTCAATGTCCTGCCTTGGTGGCCCTGGCTGCCCCAGGGCACTGAAGTGATGGGTCTGCATTTGGATCCGTTGTCCACGGTCCTGCTTTTAGTGACCACCATCATCGGGCTGGCGGTGACATTTTTCGCCCGTGACTATCTAACGCCCCAAAATAGGTACCATCCCATCGAGGGCGGCAAGCGGCGTTTCTACCTGTGGCATTTGCTGTTTGTGGGGGCCATGGTGGGGGTGGCGGTCTCGCCGAACTTCCTCCAGATGTTCATCTTCTGGGAGCTGACCACCATCTGCTCCTGGGCGCTGATATCCTACTATCACAACCATGAATCCCTGGAGGCCGGGTTCGAGGCCCTGATCAAGACCTTCTTCGGGGGCATCTTCTTCCTGATCGCGCTGATAGTGATCTTCGTCAACGCCGGTAGCTTCGACTTCGACGCCATCAATCTTTTGACTCCCCAGTTGAAGACCCTGGTCTTCATCCTGTTCCTGATCGCGGCCTGGGCCAAGTCCTCCCAGATAGTCTTCTTTGCCTGGCTGCCCAACGCCATGGCCGCGCCCACTCCGGTCTCCTGCTATCTGCACGCGGCGGCCATGGTCAAGGCCGGGGTCTATTTAATGGCCCGGGTGGCCATCTCCACCGTGGGCTTTTCCTACGGGCTGGGGCTTTTAGTGGCGGCCTTCGCGGTGTTCACCATGCTGGCCTCGCTGTTTTTGTTCTTCTTCCAGACCGACCTTAAAAAATTCCTGGCCTATTCCACCATCGCCCATCTGGGTTATATCTTCCTTGGCATCGGGCTGGGGGTGATGGGCAGCTATTACGGCTATCAGGGCGCCATTTTGCACATCATCTGCCACGCCCCGGCCAAGGCTCTGCTGTTCATCTGCGTGGGGGCCATCGCCTATTCCACCGGCACCCGCAACATGGACGAACTGGGCGGCCTGGCCAAGGCCATGCCCCTGACCTCCATCGCCTTCATCGTCGGCGCTTTGGGGGCGACCGGCATTGCTCCGCTTTCTTGTTTCTGGTCAAAGCTGTTTTTGATGGAAGGCGTGATCGAGATCGGCGGCAAGACGGCCGTATTTTTGATGATCCCTTTCGTGGCCGAGATCATCATCGCCTTCGCCTGGTATTTCTTCATCGCCCACAAGGTATTCTTCGGCGAGCCCTCGGCCAAAGTGAACCGGGTGATCGCCCTGCCGCTGACCTCCAAGATCATTTTGATCGCGCTGATGGCGCTGACCGTAATCGCCCCGCTGGTGGGCCTGCCGCTGGTGAAATTAGTCAGGTGAGCCCGATACAGTTTAAAAGGTTGAAAATGTTTGAAAAATGGTTTGTTTATGGCGGATGGTTTATGGGGGGCGGACAATCAAGGCGGATTTACGCTGATTTATATTTAGGGCTGGCAACCCTTCCGACTGCGCCATACGGCTTCCGCCTACGTCCGCTTTGTGCGGATTAATGCGGACAGGTCGACGAGCAAGCCGCGAGGAGAGGAAAAATAAAAAGGTTTGCCACCGCCTTTGGCCACCGCTTTTAGCGGGGCAGGCGGGGTGCCGCCACAGGCGGCAAAAGGATGTACTAATCATGTCAGACGAAGAACTAAAAAAAGAAATAGAATCAATAGCCGGTCAGCTGGTTGAGAAATACCATGCGCAAAAAGTAATTTTGTTCGGCTCGGCTGCCAGAGGCGGGTTTGGCCCGGACAGCGATCTGGATTTTTTAATTATCAAACAGGATGTGCCGGCCAATAGGCGGGAGCGGATGCGGGAGGTGCGGCGATTGATCGAGAAGCGTGTCCCAGCGGATTATTTCGTCTACACACGCGAGGAACTGGAAAACCGGCTGCGGCTGGGCGACCCATTCCTGAAGGCCGTCATTGCGGATGGGCGGGTGTTGTATGGCTGACGCCGGTGGAAATTAGAAACTTGACATTCCAAAATGGAATATCAAATTAACAGGATAGAACGGTTATAACCAGGGCCTGCCCTCAGACTTGCCCTGAGCAATGCCGAAGGGAAGGCGAGCGTGCCTCGCGAACGAATGGGTTGGAAAGGTTATGACCTAAGTTAGGAAGTCTGTAACTGCGGTTATCAAGGTTCTGACCAAGGCCGTAAGGATTCTAACCAAGGTTAGGAAGGCTATAACCTAAGTTAGCAAGGTTGTAACCAAGGTTAGGAAGGTTATTACCTAAGCCGGAAAGGTTATTACCGAGGACAGAAGGGTTCTTACCTTGGTTAGCAAGGTTCTAACCTAGGTCGGAAGGGTTCTAACCTAGGTCGGAAGGGTTCTAACCTAGGTCGGAAGGGTTCTAACCTAGGTCGGAAAGGTTCTTACCTAGGTCGGAAAGGTTATTACCTGGGTCAGGAAGGATGTAACTACGGTTATCAAGGTTCTGGCCAAGGCCGGAAAGATTCTAACCAAGGTTAGTAAAGTTATAACCTAAGTTAGCAAGGTTGTAACCTAAGTTAGGAAGGCTGTAACTACGGTTAGCAAAGTTCTGACCAAGGCCGGAAGGATTCTAACCAATGTTAGGAAGGTTATTACCTAGGCCGGAAAGGTCCTTACCTGGGTTAGGAGGGTTATAACCAAGGTCGGAAGGGTTCTAACCAAGGTTAGGAAGGTTCTTACCAAGGTCGGAAGGGTTCTTACCAAGGTAAGAAGGGTTCTTACCTAGGTCAGGAAGGTTATTACCTAGGTTAGGAAGGTTATTACCAGGGTTAGAAGGGCTATAACCAAGGTTAGCAAGGTTGTAACCAAGGTTAGGAAGGCTGTAACCAGGGTTGGCAATGCCCCGCTGATGGGCCTGCCGCTGGTAAAGCTGGTGAGGTAGTTTGACCCCTCCCTTGATCCCTCCCCCAAAAGGAGAGGGAATAGCATCGAGTAATAAATAATCCGTAATTCAGATAAACATATGAGCCTTCAATTCATCATACTCCTTTCCATGGGCTGGCTGCTGGCCGGCGCGGCCATTACCCTGGCCATGCCCTACTCCCGGCGCAGCATCGGCTGGGTCTCGCTCTTCTTCCAGACCCTGGCCGCGGCCGGTTTCGGCTACATGGCCTGCCAGGTGCTGGCCAACGGAACTTTTAATCCTGACCGGCCTCTGTTCTCGGTCGCCGGGCTGGGAGCGGCCTTCCTGCTTAAGGTGGACGTGCTGTCGGCCATCTTCCTTTTAGCCATCACCATTGTCTCCTGGGCGGCCGGGCTGTACTCCATAGAATACATGAAGCATTACAAGGAATCGCTGGCCCGCTACTATCCGCTGCTGCTGCTGTTCCTGCTGGGCATGTACGGGGTGGTGCTTGTGCGCGACCTGTTCTTCTTCATCGTCTTCTGGGAGTTCATGACCCTGACCAGCTACGGCCTGGTGGTGTTCGAATGGGGCAACAAGAGCAGCGTCAACGCCGGGTTCAAGTACTTCCTGATGACCCACATCGGCACCGCCGGCATCATCATCGCCGCCAACACCCTGTATCACTATTCGCAGTCCTTCGACTTTGAGGCCCTGCGCCCGGTGATGGCCCTGTTAAGCAGCGAGAACCCGGCCCTGCTACATACAATCTTATTATTGTTCTTCGTGGGCTTCGCCACCAAGGCCGGAGTGTTCCCCTTCGGCGACTGGCTGCCGGACGCCTACCCGGCCGCCCCGGCCCCGGCCAGCGCGGCGTTCTCCGGCGTGATGAGCAAGATGGGCATCTACGGAATACTTCGCGTCTTTTTGGGGATGCTCCCGGTGTCGCACTTCTCCTATGTCTGGGGCACGGTGATGGTCGTCTTCGGAACGGCGTCTTTGTTCATCGGCACCTTCACCATGCTTTATCAAAACGACAGCAAGCGGCTGCTAGCCTTCAGCTCGGTGGGCCAGATCGGATACATCCTGCTGGCCGTCGGGGCCGGCCTGATGCTGACCCGGATCTCCCCGGCCCTGGCCACGGTGGCCCTCGTGGCCGGGCTGTTCCATCTGATAAACCACGCCGCCTTCAAAGCCCTGCTGTTCCTGACCGCCGGCTCGCTCCAATATAAGACCGGCCACCGCGACCTGGACAAGATGGGGGGCCTGGCCAAATACATGCCCTACACCGCGGCCGTGGCCCTGATAGCGGCCATGGGCATTTCGGGCATTCCGCCCTTTAACGGCTTCGCCAGCAAGTGGCTGATATACCAATCCACCATCAACGCCGGGTTCAACACGCCCTTCCTTCTTTTGTGCGGGCTGATCGCGCTGTTCACCAGCCTCTTGACCCTGGCCGGCGTGATGATCAAATACGTCGGCCTGGCTTTTCTGGGCCAGCGCCTGCCCCACAATAAGGGGGTCAACGAAGACGTACCCCGCTCCATGGTCTGGGCTAAAGGGATCCTGGCGGCAGTGGTTATCCTGGAAGGAGTGCTGGCCGGGTTCATAGTCAAGGGTCTCTATACCGCCGCCTGCGGGCTTTTGACCCCGGATTACTGGCCGCAGTTCGGTTCGCTCTTCCATACGGCTTTCTTAGGCCTTCGCTTAAATTTTGGCGAGGGGCTGGTAGGCTTCTATAATCCCCTGTTCCTGCTGATCATTCTGACCGGGCTGGCCCTGGTCGCAATATTGTTCTGGTGGTCCGGTGGAGCCAAGCGCAGGGTGGCACCAGAACTCTGGTATTCGGGCGAAGTGCAATCCCCGGCCTCGGTGCGCTATTCATCGTACAGTTATTTCAAGACCTTCAAGCAGAATTTCAACATCCGCATCGGCAAATACACCCAGGAGGGGGTCTATCCCAAGTGGCCGGCGATCAAGTTTAAAAGGCCGTTCAAGATCAAATATCTTTTAGACGTGGACAGCTGGTTGTACCGGCCGCTGGCCTATCTGGGCCACAAGGCCCTGGAGATATTCGCCGGCACCCACAGCGGATTCCCCCAGTGGTATTTGTTGTGGATGGTGATCGGGGCGGCGGCGGCCATGCTGGTGATGTTTTTGGTGCGGTAGGAACCTTAGACAGGATTTACATGATTTTTTCAAGACGACGGGAAAAATTATCGGCACGCGGATTTCCACGGATTCAAACTTATCTCAATAATACAGTCTGACATTTATACTTTTACAGCATTTGAAACCTTTTAAACTTTTAGGAAATATGACCAAACAGGAAATTCTTTCATTACTTAAGGCTAAGCTTGGCCCGGGTTTCATAGCCCATACCGAGTCCATTCACGACCAGCTGTGGGTGGAGGTCAAGCCCCAGTCCGTGATCCAGGCCGTGGAGCTGCTGCACCGCACCACCAAGGCCCGCTATTTAGTCAGCGTGGGCTCGGACGAGCGGGAGCTTAAAAAGCGCTTCGGGGTCTACCACCTGTTCAGCTTTGACAAGGAGCATTTCTTCGTCACCATAGACGTCTCGGCCGACCCCCACAAGCCGGTGCTGCCCTCAATCACC
>JACQXR010000009.1:0-13534 GCA_016208585.1 candidate division TA06 bacterium
CCACAGATAATAGAGGCCATTCATGGCCTTAACGAGCGGCGGCTGGTAGTCGGCAATGACGAAGGCTGCCGCTGGCGGAAAAAACCAACTCAACCCGCCAGAGAAGGAGCTTGGTATGCCGGTAATACTTAACGGATCCGGGTTAACCGTCGAAAAATTGGTGCGGATCGCCCGCCACCACGAACAAGTTGAATTGGCCCCGGATGTCCTGGAGCGCATCAAGCAATGCCGGACGATGCTGGAGGACAAGATAAAAGCCCGGGAGATCATGTACGGCGTCAACACCGGCATCGGGGAGTTTTCCGAAGTCGTTTTGAACGACAACCAGGTCAAGGATTTCCAGAAATACCTTATATACAACCATGCCGCCGGCATCGGCGACCCGGCGCCCGTCGAGCAGGTGAGGGCGGCAATGGCCGGGCGGATCAACGTTCACGCCCACAGCAACAGCGGCTGCCGGCCCGAGATCACCCAGACCCTGGTTGATATGCTGAACAAGAGGGTAACGCCGGTGGTCTGCCAAAAGGGTTCGGTGGGCGCCTGCGGCGACTTGGCTCCCATGTCCCAAATAGCGTTGCTGCTGATGGGCGAGGGCGAGGCCTTTTATAACGGCGAACGTCTTCCAGGAAAGAAAGCCATGGACAAGGCCGGAATCCCGGTTCCCGGCCTGCAAGCCCGTGACGGCCTGGCGGCCATCAACGGCTCCAACCTGCTTACGGCCATGAGCGCCCTGACCCTGTACGATTTCAACCGTTGGCTAAAACAGGCCGAGATCGCCTGCGCCATGAGCCTGGAAGCGCTGATGGCCAACCTGAAGCCCTACGACATCCGGCTGCACCAGGCGCGCGGCTTCAAGGGCGCCCAGCGGAGCGCCAAAGCAATCATGGCCTGCATCCAGGGCAGCGACCTCCAGACCGGCAAGATCATGACCAAGGTCCAGGACGCCTACTCCATGCGGAGCTCGCCCCAGGTGATCGGCGCCGCCCACGACGCCATCGCCTATGCCAAGTCCCAGGTGGAGATCGAATTGAACGGGGTGGGCGACAATCCCATTTTCATGCCGGAGTTCAAACTAACCCTGACCGGGGCCAATTTCCAGGGCTCGCCGGTCTGTCTGCCCATGGACATGGCCGGCGCCGCCATCACCATGGTCTGCGTTATCAGCGAGCGCCGCCTGAATCGCTTGACCAATCCCGCCCTGAGCGTCGGCTTGCCAGAATTTCTCACCAAGGGGGCGGGCATGTTCAGCGGGATGATGCTCAGCCAATATACAGCCGATATGCTGATTGTGGAGCAGCGTATTCTATGTATGCCGGCCAGCATCCAGTCCATTCCGGCTGCGGCCGACCAGGAAGATTTTGTGTCTATGGGCATGAATACCGCCCTCAAAAACAACCAGATATTGGACAATGCCTACGGCATCTTGGGCATTGAGATGATGGCCGCCGCCCAGGCCCTGGATTTCAGGGATTTCGGTTTCGGCCAGGGAGTGGCCAAAGCCCGGGAGATCATACGCAAGCATGTGTCCCATCTGGAGGAGGACCGGCCGCTGTATTCCGACCATAATATCATGAAGGAGCTGGTGAAATCCGGCGAGGTGCTGGAGGAAGTGGAGAAAACAATAGGGAGCCTGGAATAGAACGCCAAAATCAAAAATCAGAAATCAAAAATAAAATATTGGAATGAGCCTGATCATTGGCATACTGGTCTTCGGCTACCTGATTTCTAGCCTTCTTTCCGGTCTGAACCTTTCGCACCTCAATGTCAGCATCAAAAAAGGCTTGCCGCCGGAGGTCTCAGATCTTTTTAACGCACAGAATGTGGCCCAGATCGCCGATTATACCGGGGCCAAGACCAAATTCGAGTATTGGAGCGAGCTCGTATCCGTTGCGGTGGTCATAATCCTTTTTGCGGCCGGCCTAGTGACGCAGATCACGCTTTGGGCCGATGGGCTGAATATCGTCCCGCTGCTGCAGGGTTTGGCGGTGATGTTCGCCTTGCTGCTGATAGGCTATCTTTCAGGCATTCCGGCTTTCTTGTATTCCGATTTTAAGTTGGAGAAGAAATTCGGCTTTTCCACCATCACCGTAAAGACCTGGCTGGGCGATCAGGCAAAGGGCCTGCTGGTCTCCGGCGTATTGATGGGCCTGCTGTTCGCGGGCTTCTATCTTTTCATCAACTGGCTGGGAACACTATGGTGGCTGGCGGCCTGGGGCCTGGTGGTAGCCTTTTCATTTTTGATGATCTTTCTGGCTCCGGTGGTGCTGCTGCCGCTGTTCAACAAATTCGTGCCGCTCGAGGATGAGGAATTGAAAAACAAGATACTGGACATGGCAAAGGCAGCCGAATTCCCACTGGCCGGCGTCTGCCAGATGGACGCTTCCAAGCGTAGCACCCATGACAATGCTTATTTTACCGGGATGGGAAAGACCCGGCGGATCGTGTTCTACGACACCATGGTCAGGAATTACAGCCATCAGGAACTGCTTTCGGTTATGGGCCACGAGATCGGGCACTGGAAGATGAAACACATTTTCAAACTCATTGCCGCGGTCTCGGCAATCTCGGGAGTTTTATTATTCCTGTCCTCGCTGATACTGGCCCATCCCTGGATCTACCGGGCGGTCGGACTAAGCGGTCTTTTTGAGAAGACCGGCTTCAATGGGGCCTTGATAGGGGTGGCCCTTTATGTAGTAGCGATACTCTTTGAACCGTTGAATCTTTTTCTGTCGCCGCTGATGAACTGGCAGTCACGTAAATATGAGTATCAGTCCGATGCCTATGCCTTAAAGCTGAATCCCTCGGCGGACGATCTGAAGGGGGCGTTGATAAAACTCAGCCAGAAGAACCTGAGCAACCTGTTCCCGCATCCGCTGTATGTGATCTTCCATTATTCCCATCCGCCGCTGCTGGCCCGGCTGAAGGCGATAGATGAGGTAGGCAAAAGGCCGTGAACGGCCTGGGGTGTCTGCTGATGTGCCCTTAACCCAGCCCTTAAGGGCTGGGTTAAGAAGATTGGGGAATGTGATATAGGCCATTCATGGCCTTGCGAATTTAACAAAGAACTTATGCCACAATCATATCATAAAATATGGATCCATCTTATTTGGGGCACCAAGGAACGTTTCCCTGTATTAACCTCTGATTTACTGCCCCAGGTTCTACAACATATCCGGGCCAGGGCCGAACAGGAAGGTTATCTTCTGGACGCTATCAACGGAACCGCTGATCATATACATTGTTTGATTGAAATTGGTTTGACTCATAACGTTTCCACTATTGCCAACTTGCTGAAAGGCGAATCATCTCATTGGATAAATGCCGGGAAACTGACCGGAAGCCATTTCGCCTGGCAGGAAGGATATGGGGCCTTTTCGGTAAGCGCTTCGCAGCTTGACAAGGTCAGAGATTATATCAAGAACCAGAAGGAACACCACCGGCAAAAAACCTACCGGGAAGAGCTGGACGAGTTCCTGAAAGCGTATGACATAGGGGAACAAAGGCCGTGAACGGCCTGGGGTGTGTCCGCTGATATGCACTTAACCCAGCCCTTAAGGGCTGGGTTAAGATGAACATAGAAGTAGTGAAGGCCATTTATGGCCTTATGATATGATGTAAAAAATAATAATAAGTAAACGGAGAAAATTATCATGCCCAAGATAGTCCATTCCCCCCACGACACCAAGATCTCCTGCCAAGGCTGGCAGCAGGAAGCCGCCATGCGGATGCTGATGAACAACCTGGACCCGGCGGTGGCCGAAAAACCGGAGGACCTTATAGTTTACGGCGGCAGCGGCCGGGCGGCTCGCAACTGGGAATGCTACCATGCCATCATCAAGTCGCTCAAGAAACTCAAATGCGACGAAACCCTTTTAGTGCAGTCCGGCAAGCCGGTGGGCATTCTGCAGACCCATCCCCATTGCCCCCGGGTGCTGATCGCCAATTCCAACTTAGTGCCGCATTGGGCCAACTGGGATTACTTCCGCAAGCTGGAGGCGCTGGGGCTTATCATGTACGGTCAGATGACCGCCGGCAGTTGGATATATATCGGCACCCAGGGGATTCTTCAAGGCACTTATGAGACCTTCGGGGCCCTGGCCCAAAAGCATTTCGGCGGAAGCTTAAAAGGCAAATGGGTATTGACCGGCGGCATGGGCGGCATGTCCGGGGCCCAGCCGTTGTCGGTCACCATGAACGAGGGCGTGATCCTGGATGTGGAAGTGGATCCGTCCCGGATTCAGAAGCGATTAGACACCGGCTACTGCAATGTGATGGCGGACGATCTGGACAAGGCCTTAAAGCTGGTTTTTGAATACGTCAAGAAGGGCCAGCCGCTGTCCATCGGGCTGGTGGGCAATTGCGCCGAGGTGCATTCCGAACTGGTCACGCGGGGCATCATCCCCGACGTGGTCACCGACCAGACCTCGGCCCACGACGAACTTAACGGCTATGTGCCGCACCGGATGAGCCTGACCGAGGCTGCTCAACTCCGCAAGGACAATCCCGAGGAATACAAGCGTAAATCTTACGAATCAATGGCCATCCACATGCAGGCCATGCTGGACATGCAGAAGCAGGGCGCCATTGCTTTCGACTACGGCAACAACATCCGGGGCCAGGCGGTGAAACACGGGATCAAGAACTCCTTCGACGTGCCGGGCTTCGTGCCGGAATACATCCGCGACCTGTTCTGCGAAGGCAGGGGGCCGTTCCGCTGGGCGGCGCTTTCGGGCGATCCAAAAGACATCGCGGTGACTGACGAGGCGGTGTTGAAATTGTTCCCCAAGAATCTGCACCTGGCCCGCTGGATCAAGATGGCCCAGAAGAAGGTCCATTTCCAGGGCCTGCCGGCCAGAATATGTTGGTTGGGATATGGTGAAAGGGATAAGGCCGGCTTACTGTTCAACGACCTGGTGAAAAAGGGAAAGATCAAGGCTCCCATCGTCATCGGACGCGATCATCTGGACTGCGGCTCGGTGGCCTCGCCCAACCGCGAAACCGAGGCCATGAAGGACGGCTCGGACGCCATCGCTGACTGGCCCCTGCTAAACGCCATGGTCAACGTGGCCAGCGGAGCGTCGTGGGTGAGTATCCACCACGGCGGCGGGGTCGGCATCGGTTATTCGATCCACGCCGGGCAGGTGACGGTGGCCGACGGGACCAAGGAGATGGCCAAGAGGATCGAGCGGGTGCTGACCAACGACCCGGGAATGGGCATCCTGCGCCACGTGGACGCGGGGTATGACATTGCCAAACAAGTGGCCAGGAAGAAGAAGGTCAAGATACCAATGATGTAGACTAACAACAAAACACCTTCCCTAAACCGGTAGGTAATTATTTAAGGGAATTTTTAATTGGAGTAAAATCATGGCAACTTTTGGCACATACAAAAGCGACGGTGATTTGCCGTTGCAAGGTGGCGGTGGGAGTTTATATTGTTGCTATGATACAGACGGCAAGAAAGTTGCTGTTAAAGTAATTCATAAGAATAGGATTGAGGGAAGTGAAGGATTAGAAAGGTAGAGAAGAGAAATTCAAGCTCTTCGAAGGATTAAAAGTCAATACGTAGTAAATATATTATTGAGTTTGCACGATAATGCACTTCATCATCCAACATATCGGCCAACTGCTAACCTTGACCTCACCCAGGCCCTCTCTTAACGCATTAGGAGAGGGAGGACGGGCGAGGGCGGGATCAAATATGTCCGAGCTCGACATCATAGAGGACGGTCTCGTTGCCATTGAGGACGATAAGATCGTGGCCGTGGGTAAAACCTCTGAACTCAAGCCCAAGCTAAAACTATTGCCCCACACCAAGGTCATAGACGCCGAGAAACAAGTGGTCATGCCCGGCTTCGTGGACTGCCACACCCATCTAGTCTACGGCGGCTCCCGCGAGGACGAGTTTGAGATGCGGGCCTCTGGCGTTTCTTACCAGGAAATTGCCGCCAAAGGCGGGGGTATACGTTCCACTGTAAAAGCCACCAGGAAAGCCTCGCAGGAGGAGTTGACAAGGCAGGCCCGGCAACGATTGAATCGTATGTTGCTTTGGGGTACGACAACGGTGGAAGCCAAAAGCGGCTACGGCCTGGATACAAAAAACGAGATCAAGCAATTAGAGGTTGTAAAGGATCTGAACGAGTTGCAGGCCATAGAGGTTGTTCCGACCTTCATGGGGGCGCATGAGTTTCCGGAAGAATATCGTTCAATTAACAATGGACAGGGAACAATTAACCGCGCCGGTTACGTTGATCTCATTTGCAATGAAATGATCCCGAAGATCGCAGAGCAGAAGCTGGCCGAGTTCTGCGACGTGTTCTGCGACCAGGGCCTGTTCACGCCGGAAGAGGCCATCAAGATCCTTGAAACTGCCAGCAATTACGGGATGTATCCCAAGATCCACGCCGACGAGCTGGCCTCGGTGGGCGCGGCCGAGACGGCCGGAAAAGTCAAAGCAATCAGCGCCGAGCACCTGCTGTATTCTTCGCAGACAGGTTTGGAACTGATGAAACAGGCCGGGACCATCGCCGTGCTGCTGCCCGGCACCAGTCTGACCATCAAGAAGAGCTACGCCCCGGCCCGGCAGATGATCGAGCTGGGCATACCCGTGGCCCTGGCCACTGACCACAATCCAGGCTCCTGCACCATCGAAAACATGCCGTTCATCATCGGGCTGGCCTGCCTTTACCTGGGGCTGACCCCGGCCGAGGCCATCTGCGCCGCCACCTACAATGCGGCCTGCGCCCTGAACCGCGGCGACCGGATCGGTTCCATCGAGGTCGGCAAGCAGGCGGACCTACTGATACTGGACATCCCAAATTACCGCTACCTGCCGTATCATTACGGGGTCAACTATGTCAAGACGGTGGTCAAGAAGGGGCGCATCGTAGTAGGCCAATAAATTGATATTTATGGACACTTGTGGACATTGGGATATTATGACGAATAAGATACAAGATTTTACAGACTTGGTTATATACCAATTGGCCGTTGACTTGGCTGACTGGATATATGAGCTTACTGCCAAGTTCCCGGATGATGAAAAGTATAATCTCACTTCACAGCTAAGAATATCTTCAACTTCAGTCTACAGCAATATCGCCGAGGGTTTCGGAAGATATTATTACAAAGAGAACAAACAGTTTTGCCGCGTGGCCAGGGGATCTTGATACGAGACAAAAGCCCATATGATATTCGGCAATAAACGCGGCTACATCAGCCAACAAATCCTGAATGAATATATACAGCGCCACACAACTCTGGCCATAAAACTGAACAATTAGATCAATGCCACAGGCATTGATGTCCGCAAAATGTCAAATAATGTCAATATAAAAGCGCAGGAGAAAACATGACCAAGTTAGTCGAGTGCGTGCCTAATTTTTCCGAGGGCCGTGACCGCAAGATAATCGATGCCATCGCCGATGCCGTCCGCGGTGTAGCTGATGTCAAACTTTTAGACGTTGATCCCGGGGCCGATACCAACCGCACTGTCTATACCTTCGTGGGCACGTCGGAAGGGGTCAAGGAAGCAGCCTTTCAGGCCGCCAAGAAGGCCCGCGAGCTGATTGACATGTCCAAACACAGCGGGGCCCATCCCCGGATGGGAGCCATGGATGTCTGTCCCTTCGTGCCGGTTTCAGGCGTAACAATGGAAGAGTGCGTCCAGATCGCCAAAGACCTGGGCCGGCGGCTGGGCGAGGAATTAGACATCCCGGTCTACCTGTACGAATTTGCCGCCACTTCGTCCGAACGCCAGAGCCTGGCAGATATCCGCACCGGTGAATACGAAGCTTTGGAGGAAAAATTCAAAGACCCAAAATGGAAACCCGATTTCGGGCCGGCCAAGTTCAAACAAAAATGGGGGGCCAGCGTGGTGGGCGCCCGGGAATTCCTGATAGCCTATAACGTCAATTTAAATACCAAGGATAAAAAACTGGCCAACGAGATAGCCCTGAACATTCGCGAGGGGGGACGGGCCAGGAAGGATGCTTCCGGCAAGATCGTCAAGGACGCCCAGGGCAATTCGGTCAAGGTTCCCGGTCGCCTGAAGGCGGTGCGGGCCATCGGCTGGTACATCGAACAATACCGGCAGGCCCAGGTGTCCATCAACCTGATCAACTACAACACCACGTCGCTGCACGTTGTTTTCGAGACCGCCCGGGAAGAGGCGGAAAAGCTGGGCCTGATCGTCACCGGTTCGGAGCTGGTGGGGCTGGTTCCCCTACAACCCATGCTGGATGCCGGAAAATTTTATCTTAAAAAACAGGGCAAGTCGGCCGGGGCGCCGGAGAAGGAACTGGTGGAGGCCGCCGTCCGTTCCCTGGGCCTGGGCCAGCTGTCCGAGTTTGACCCGGCCAAGAAGATCGTGGAATACAATTTCATAAAACCGAAACCGCTGATGTCCATGACCGTCAAAGATTTTGTGGATGAGGTGTCATCGGAATCCCCGGCTCCGGGCGGCGGTTCGGTGGCAGCCCTGGCCGGAAGCCTTTGCGCGGCCCTCTCGGCCATGGTGGCTAATCTGACCGTGGGCAAGCAAGGCTACGAGAAGGTCTGGTCGGAGATGTCCGCTTTGGCAGAAAAAGGGCAGGATATCAAGGACAAGCTGGCCATGGCAGTGGACGAGGACACCAACGCCTTCAACGATCTGATGGAGGCCAGGCGCCTGTCTAAAACCACTCCAGAACAGAAAATGGCCAGGGAAAAGGCTATGGAAAAAGGTTACAAAAAGGCGGCGGCGGTCCCACTGGAAACGGCCAAAACCTGTTTAAAAGCGATGGAACTTTCCTTGGCTGCCGCCGAAAAAGGCAACGTCAATTTGGCCTCCGATGCCGGAGTGGCCGCTTTGATGGCCCGGGCCGGGGTGGAAGGAGCCGGCCTGAACGTGCTGATAAATTTAAGCTCCATCAAGGATCAGGGATTCGTGAAGGCCCACAAGGACGAAGTGGGCGCCCTCAACCTCAAAGCGGCCGAAATGTGCCAAAGGGTTTTGACGGCCGTATCCGGGAATATAAAATAAAAATGTAACTATGCAGCCACCAAGACCAAGACACCAAGAAAATTGAAGTTTCTTAAATCTAATCCAGCATTACAAATATTGTCGCTTTCGTGCCCCTGCAATGAAATTTATCCTGAGTTTATCGAAGGTCTTAGGGCAGGCTTTTATGGCAAGTATAATTTCATATGGGTTTGAACAATCCTATTCCCTAATCCGGATAAACCGGAACTTTTGCCACCAAGGCACAGAGACAAATAATATTAATAATCCTTTGACTTTGACTTCGTGGCATAAATATTTAAATATCTATTGATTTAAGCCCTTGATTTTTGTATACTTCAAATTTAGTATTGGTTTAATAAAAAATGCCCGATATAAAACGACTTAAAGAACAGGCCCATCTCTTTTTCCAAAAAGGCGAATGGGAAAAAGCCCGCCGGGCATATGAACAGTTGACCATGGTGGATCCTGAAAACCCGGAGCATGTGCTTACTTTGGCCAATATCTACCGGGAGACTGGCGAGGACCGCAAAGCCCTGGAGCAGTATGAGGTGGCGGTGCGGATCGGCGAAAAATCCGGGGATCTGCCCCGCTCCATCGTGGCCGCCAAGAAGATTTTATCTATTGACAAGGGCCGGATAGAATTATATAATAAAGCCGGGGAGCTTTACGCCAACAGCCAGTTAAAAAGCGGGGCCGTAAGGGAATGGCTCCGCTATGCCGACCAGCTTAAGGTCCGGAATGATTTTGTGGCCATGGCTGCAGTACACAAGAAAATAACCGCGCTGCTGCCGGAGAACCAGGCCCTGGGCGAAACGTCCAGGAAGATCGAGCAGATGGTGGCGAAAATGGCCTCGGACAATTCCGAGGACGCCCCGGATCCGGCTGACATTGTGCCCTATCATCGCCTGCTGGAAGTGGCTTTAAAAATGGGCAATGCCAAAAAGATCATGGAAACCCAGCTGACCTATGCCCGGGTTTTGCAAAAACGCGGTTTTGACCGCAAAGCCAAATCGGTCTATCAGAAAATACTGGAACGGGACCCCAGGAACGAGGAGGCCCTTTCCAAAATATTGTCATCCGGCAGCAGCCCGGCCATGGACCAGGGCCAGTTGAAGGAAGAATTGTTCCTGTACTGCAAGGACTTTCAGGACGCGGTCTGGTCCAACATCGGTGAATCTTACGAAAAATATTACGACGTCGGCATGCTTTACCGCGAGGTGGGCCTGCGCGATGACGCCGTCGTTGATTTTCAGCTTTCCATCAAGGGCGGTCAGCGCCAGCTGAAGGGGTTCGAGATGCTGGCTATTTCCTTTCTGGAACAAGGTGATTATGGCCTGGCCAGCGAGGTGCTGAACCAGGGCATCTCGGTAAAAAAGTTTTTGGACAACGAGTATGTGGGCCTGCACTACAACCTGGGTCTGGCCAACGAACAATTGGGGGACCGGCAAAAGGCCCTGGACGAATACGAGCAGGTCTATATCCTGGACATCAACTACAAGGATGTGGCCCAAAGGATGCGGAACCTGCTGGAGAAAAGCGATCAAACCCAGCCGCAAACCCGACCCGCGCCGGCACTGCCCGAACCGGCGTTAAAAGATGAACCGGCACCTGCCCCGGCCCTGCCAGGGCGGGAAAGTTTATCCGTCCCCGAAGAAGAGATTGCCGCCGCTGCGGAATATCCGGAGCCAGGATTAATTCCGGAAGAAGCGGCGCTGGAAAAAGATTATCAGGACTTGACGGCTTTCCAGGCCCAGCCGGAAGAGCCTTTGGCGCCCTCACTGCCCGGCTTGGACGAAGATGTTCTAAATGAGGAACCTTACGGCGACGGCACTTCGGCAGATGGGCCGCGGGTCAGTCTCAGCACAAGCACGGTGGAAGCCATTATGGAACAACCCCGCCAGCCGGCGCTCAAATCGGAGCCCAAAAAAATCTTCCGTCCGGTCCCGGCCAAATCACCGGATGACGAGCCGTATTTGGGATCCAACCAACAGGGCCTTTCATTTTTGTAATGTTTTCTAATCAAACTATTCAGCCACTAAGACACCAAGGCACCCCCGATATATCGGGGTTCACGCATTTTATTTTTCATATCGTTGTTCTCAAGGCAAAAAAAATCGTAAAATCGTTATTACGTAATAACGTTAAACGTGGATGTGTGTTGATGTCTTGGCGCTTGCCCCGTTTGCGGTGGTCTTTGGGGCTGAATATTTACGAGAAACAGGCAAATTAAAATAACCGAAAAGGAGGTGATAAGAATGGCCTATCTCACTTATGCACAACAGTCAGCATTTGCGCACATAGTTGTCCAGCTGATGAAGGATAACCAGACACAACTCAAAGAAGCCGGGTTTGATGCGGCAAAGAAAATTGCAAGTTTGGAAACATTTGTCAAACAAGCAGTTGAAGATGATGTAAGACAGGAACAACTTAAATCCGAACTTGCCAAAGCAACAGATAAAGCGGTAAAATCGCTGGATACAACTTACAAGCAGGCATCTTCTCTGGTTGATGCGATGGTTGGCGTGATTGGTAAAGATACACCGCTGGCTAAACGAATGAGACAACTCCGAGACCAGATGCAACTTGAAGCTCGGCGCGGCAAGAGGCAACCGAAGTAATTGCCTGCCGGGGTGTAGCCCCCGAATTTGTCCGGGGATGAACTGCCGGCGGATGATGCGTTTCCTGCAACAGAAGAGGTATTTCTGACAGCGGAAAAAGGATTTCTGACAACTGAAAATCGTGTTCTGACAGCGGAATAAGTATCTCCGATAATTGAAGAAGTATTTCTGGCAGCGGAAAAAGGATTTCTGACAGTAGGAGAAGGATCTCTGGCAGCGGAAGAGGGATTTCCGACAGCGGAAAAAGGGTCTCAGAAGGCAGACTTGTCCACCGAAGCCTCCGACTGCGCTAAAGCTTCATCGGATAAATTGGCGAAGGTGGAAGGCAGAAGAATGTCCAATCAGGAAAGTTTGAGAAATTAGCCAATGAAGCCATAGCGGACTTTTGAGCTGGTAAGCGCAGAGAGCTATGAAACATTTTGCTAATCCGTCATTTTGGACTTGCTATGAACAACTACCATCATCTGTTCAGGGCTTGGCGATAAGAATTTCAAGCTTCTCAAAACTAATCCTAATCATCCTTCTTTACAATGCGTTCCAGCGGACGCTCCTGATGTCGTGCCGCTGAGCTTTATCGTTGAGCACATGAGAAAAATATGAAAAAACGGGAATTGCTACAAAAGTTGTTATCTGGGTCGAAGAACATCCGATTTTCAGAAGCAACTACCTGTGCCGAATTATTCGGCTTTAGATTAGATCGTATCAAAGGCAGTCATCACATTTTTATACATCCCGATGTGCCGGAACTGGTAAACCGACAGGACGCGAAAGGAAAAGCAAAACCGTATCATGTGAAACAATTATTGAAGATTATTGAGCGATATAATCTCCAGATGGAGGGCAGAGAATGAGAGACTACCATATCAATCTATTTTATAGTGAAGATGATGAGGGGTACATTGCCGATATACCTGACCTGAAACATTGCTCTGCTTTCGGGGCAACGCCAGAGGAAGCATTGCAGGAGGTATTGAAAGCAAAAGAGGCATGGCTTGAAGCAGCCCGCGCCAATGGAAAGCCAATACCAGCCCCTCATTTTCGACCACTGATTTATCAAGTTGCATGAATAATTGTGTCTAACAAATCACTGCACCTGCCAAAAAGCTGGCGCTTTTTGGTAGGTGAGTTCTAGCGTTGAGCTAAAGAACTAAAGAACCGAAGAACCAAGAAACTAAAACCATGGCTGTGGGGGTGTGCCTGTGAACATCCTGAATTTAAAGGAGGTAAGAAGAAATGAGATTCAAGATTGCCATCATCGCTTTAGCCCTGACTTGCGTCTTTGCCAGTTCTGCCTTTGCCTGGCAACAAAACGGCGTCCCGATCTGCACCGCCGCAGATAGCCAACAGTGTCCCACTATAGTTTCTGATGGTGCTGGCGGGGCGATCATCGCATGGCAAGACTATCGTGGCACGGATTATGACATCTATGCCCAGCGGGTAAGTGCCTCAGGTGTACCTCTGTGGACTGCCAATGGCGTTGCAATATGCACAAATACAGGCGGACAAAGGTTTTCAACGGTTGCTTCTGATGGTGCTGGGGGGGCAATAATAACCTGGCGTGACGCTCGCAGTGGCACGAATTATGACATCTATGCCCAGCGGGTAAGTGCCTCAGGTGTACCTCTGTGGACTGCCAATGGCGTGGCTGTCTGCACGGCCACAGGACACCAAGAACACCCTGGATTGCTTCTGATGGTGCTGGCGGAGCGATCATTGAGTGGGAAGACAAACGCAGTGACCCGAATTGTGACGTCTATGCCCAAAGGATAGATACCTCCGGTGTGTCCCAGTGGACTCTCAATGGCGTGGCAATATGTATAGCTCCGAGTTACCAATGGTCTCATACTATCGTTGCTGACGGTCTTGGTGGGGCAATCATAACTTGGGAAGACTATCGGAATGGGAATTACGA
>JACQXR010000009.1:13542-35397 GCA_016208585.1 candidate division TA06 bacterium
TTGGTATGATCGTCGGAGTGGTGTGAATTACGACATCTATGCCGAGAGAATAAACGCCTCGGGTGTGACGCAGTGGACTGTCAATGGCATTCCGATATGCACAGCTAACCAGTACCAAGGCTTTCCCCAGATTGTTTCTGATGGTTCTGGTGGAGCAATTATAGCCTGGCAAGACAATCGGAGTGGCACCGCTGATATCTACGTCCAGAGAGTGAACGCTTCCGGTTTGACGCAGTGGACTTCAAATGGTGTGGCGGTATGCATAGCCACAGGGGATCAATGGCGCATAACGATTGTTTCTGACGGTTCCGGGGGGGCAATCATATCCTGGAAAGACAGTCGCAGCGGTAACTACGACATCTACTGTCAAAGGGTACAGAGCTCTGGTATGACTCAGTGGACCGGGGACGGTGTGGCAATATGCACTGCTGCGTACAACCAAGACTATCCAATGATTGTTTCCGATGGTTCTAATGGTGCAATCATAACATGGCAAGACCCTCGCAGTGGCACAAATTGGGACATCTACGCCCAGAGGGTGGATTCTACCGGCTCTACATTAGAAGCACCAATCCTATCTTCTCCAGCCAACGGCTCATTCACCAATGACAATACGCCTTCTTTTGACTGGTCTGATGTGACCGGAGCCACCCAGTATCAGATTCAGATAGATAATGACACTACATTTGCTTCGCCAGTGAAGGATACGGTTGTTTCTGTTTCAAATTACACACTTGGCACTTCATTATCTGATGGCGTCTATTACTGGCGTGTTAGGGCTGGGGACGCAGCAAATAACTGGTCTGACTATACTACAAGATGGAGTTTTACTGTGGATGTTGCAGCTCCCGGTATACCAATCTTATCTTCTCCGGCAGACAATTCAATAACCAATGACAATACGCCTTCTTTTGATTGGTCTGATGTGACGGGTGCCACCAAGTATCAGATTCAGATAGACGATGACAGCCTGTTTGGTTCACCGGCAAAGGATACCGTCGTTTCCATTTCAAAGGACACGCTCGGCAGTCCCCTCGCTGACGGCGTCTATTACTGGCGGGTGCGGGCTGGGGATGCGGCAAATAACTGGTCTGGATACACTAACACCTGGAATTTCACGGTAAATACTGCTGGTGTTGAAGAAGAAGTAGGGACAATTCATGAATTGCCCCCCCCTTCTTACCCTATCTCCTTTACCCAATCCATTCATAAACTGGACATCGTTTAAAGGTTATGAGAAGGAAAAGATAATCGTGTATAATATAGCCGGGCAGAAGGCGGGAGAATATCTGGGGAATAGAGTGGGAGGTGATTTGCCTTCAGGGGTTTATTTTGCTTTTGTGCAAACTCCGAAGAGCGGAGTTCTATTGTGTAAAATTCTCAAATTGAGATAGCCCAAGTTCTCAATAACAAAATACCGTACTTTCCAGGCCTTAGTTTCGGTCATTCTGCCCTTTGAATTTCGAATTTGTTTCGGATTTTGGATTTCGATATTTGGATTTGGCCGGAAAGGTCTACTATTTATCGCACTTATTAGTAAGGAGCCTCATGGATTACGAACGTTTTTTCAAACTGAGCGCCGATCCTTTTTCCAACGTCCCCGACAGTCGTTTTTATTACGACAGCCCCCAGCACAGCAATGCCATCATGCGGCTGGCTCACGTGGCCGAGCGGATGAGGGGGCTGGGGGTGCTGATCGGGGATGTGGGCTCGGGCAAGACCATGCTGGCCCGCCGTCTGCTGGACATCCTAAGGGAGGACGGAAGGTTTGAAACTTCGCTGTTGATCCTGACCCACTCCGAATTCAGTCCCATCTGGTTCCTGCGCCGGATCGGCTCGCTATTAGGGGTCAAGGAACTTTCCGAGGACAAGACCCAGGTCTCGTCGGCGGTGGCCCGGCGCCTGATGGAGATCCACGCCGAAGGACGCAAGCCGGTGATCCTGATAGACGAAGCCAATCTTTTGCGGGGGCAGGCCATCCTGGAGGAAGTGCGGGGGCTTTTGAATCTGGAGCTTTCGGACGTCCGGCTGATAACCTTCATCCTGTTCGGCATGGCCGAGATCGAGCAGAATCTTTTAGTGGACTCTTCCTTGAGCCAGAGAGTGGCCGTCAAATACTACCTGGGGGCCTTGGACGAGGCGGCCATCAAGGAATATGTCCAGCACCGGCTGGTGATCGCCGGACGGGAAGAAGAGCTTTTCACCGAGACGGCCTACGAACTGATCGCCCGTTATTCCCAGGGGCGCCCCCGGCTGATCAACGCCATCTGCGACAACTGCCTGATCGAGGGTTATCTGCTGGAGAAGGACATGCTGGATGCCTCGGTGGTCCAGACGGTGGTTTATAACCTGGGGATCGACCGGGGCCAGGAAGAGCAGGCTCCGGTCAGCGAAACCGCGGCGGGCGGCGATTACCAGTTTTAACGCCAGGCTACGAAGGCTGCACGACGTCTGTGGATATAAATTCTGGTAACTGTTCAGCTATAATTGTACAATCGTTTTCCGGGATTAGCCACAGAAAGCACATAAATCACAAAATAAGGTAACTGTTCAGGCCACAAAGACACCAAGACACAAAGCCACCGATACATCGGGGCAGGGGGGAATCCAGCTAAGAATATGGATTCCTGCTCCCCGTTTTCCCCTGGCCCCGCTTTGGCGGAGCCTCGTCTATGGCGAACTGGCGGGCCTGTCCGCCGTAGTATGTACGAAAGAGGATGGCGAACGAAGGGGGAAATCCAGTGTAAACTTTCTGGATACATGCTTACCCCCGGCCCCGCTTAAGCGGCATAAACTTCGGCGGTGCGTGGCGCAGGCATGACAAGGCGTTGCCTTGATACGTTAAAAATGACAAGGGCCAAAAAGGCCGCCAGGGCGTGACCTCACCCTGCCTTACGGCATCCCTCTCCTAAAGCATTAGGAGAGGGAACGAGGGAGAGGTCTGGAACCCCAGGCATTTGCCCCAAAACCCAAGACATATGCCTTAAGGAGCAAGGCACATGCCTTAAGGTCTAAGGCACATGCCTTAAAGGGTAAGGCAACTGCCTTAAGGTCCAAGGCATATGACGGAAGGTTCAAGGCAAATGCCTTAAAGGGCAAGGCAATTGGCAGAAAGGATGGGGTATATGCCTGAAGGGTCAAGGCAAATGCCCCAAAGCACGGGGCAAATGGTTTGTAAAATAAAGTATGTAGCGGTCATCGTTACATGCTTGAACCAATAAAAAAGGAGAAAGAACCATGTTTAAAAAACTATTTCTTTCGTGCTTGGCAATTGCAACGATTGCGTTGCTGGTTGTTGCGGGCTGCGGCAAGAAAAATCCGGAGGTCGTAAACCAGAAGGACAGCTCCGTCCTGATAGAAATCCCCGCCGGGTCGTTTATTATGGGCAGTAATGATTACGACGACGAAAAACCAATTCATACCGTTTACTTGGACAAATACTACATTGGCAAATACGAGGTAACGGTGGGCCAGTTCCGCAAGTTTGTGAATGCTACCGGTTATAAAACCGACGCCGAAAAAAGCGGCGGCGCATATGTCTATACCGGCGGCTCTTGGCAGCAAAAGGCCGATGCCAATTGGAAGAACCCGTACTTCTCGCAAAACGATAACAGCCCGGTGGTGTGCGTGAGCTGGAACGACGCCAAGGCCTACTGCGACTGGGCGGGCCTGCGTTTGCCCACCGAGGCCGAGTGGGAGAAGGCAGCCAGAGGGACGGATGGACGTTCTTATCCGTGGGGAAATGGATGGGATGGCAACAAGTGTAATCACGGTAAAGTTTCATCGCCATATACTGATGCCAGCGATGGCTACGAATACACTTCACCTGTCGGCAGTTTTTCATCCGGCGTTTCGCCCTACGGGGCCTACGATATGGCCGGCAATGTGTGGGAGTGGTGCAGTGACTGGTATGGCGAAAATTACTACGGCAGTTCGCCTTCAAACAATCCTACCGGCCCGTCATCGGGCGACTCCCGGGTGCTCCGCGGCGGCAGCTTCGGCAGCTACGCCAACGATTCCGTCTGCCGCGTTGCCGCCCGCATCTACAACCTCCCGGACTACCGCACCAACTACTACGGTTTTCGCATTGCCCAGTAAAGCAAAAATTGAATATCTGTAAATCTGTAATCTGAAAATCTGGGAACCCAGAAAAGCGCTCTTTCCCTTTGGGGGAAGAGCGCAGGAAAAAATTTATGCCCAATGAATCCCTAACCCAGGCATTAATGCTTGGGTTAGGGCGCTTCGCCTGGCAGGAAGGATACGGCGCGTTTTCGGTATGTGCATCGCATATAGGTAAAGTCAGGGAATACATAAATAACCAGGAAGAACATCACCGCCATAAGACTTTTAGAGAAGAGATGGATGAGTTCTTAAAAGCCTATGGGATAGAGCCGCAAAGGCCGTGAACGGCCTACGGTGGTGAGAGGTGTAGGGTGGTCTCTCTCTATAACCCAGCCGTTAACGGCTGGGTTATAGAGGAGGCTTACACCTAGGTACCAAGGCCATTCATGGCCTTAGAGAGCGGCGGCCGGTAGTCCGCAACGATGAACGCTGCCGCCGGGCAAATATTTCAGTTTTCACATACATGAAACCAAAAAACGGAGGATCTCGGCTGCGCCCTACCGCGACCGGGTGGCCTGCCCTGAAGGGGCTGGGAAAAATAGCCTGCGGCTTAAGCCACAGGCTAAAGAGGAACGGATACCCCGCCCTATCGGGGCGGGCCTGTCCGCCTATATGGGTTGCTTGCTAATGGCGGAGAAATGTAATATGCATCATCCGCAACCCTGCGCCGCTTTTCGGGCGCGTATTGACGGATACATCTGATACCGGTGGCTGAAGCCCACCGGCTATAATCCTGCACGCCTTCAGCGTGATAATTCAAATCCGGCGGTGGCCGGTGGTTTCGATACACCCCTTCGGGGCACTCAACCACCGGCGGGGCGGCGGAAAAAATAAAAATGGAGACCTGAAAATGGAAACGATAAAACGGGAAGCAATCAAGGTGATTTCGAAATTGCCCGAGACGGCCAATATAGATGACATAATGTACGAGATTTATGTCATTGATAAAATCAAAAAGGCCAGGGAATCCTCTAAACGAGGAGAAGTAATATCCATCGGGGATTTGAAGAAGGAAATCCAAAGTTGGTAAAGTGGACCATACCTGCCAAACGGGATTTAAGGCTGATTTTTGATTATATTGCCCTGGATTCGAAATTTTACGCGAGAAAGGTCGCTTTCGAGATAATAGAAAAGACCGAGAATCTAAAATTCTTTCCGGAAATCGGAAGGGTCGTCCCCGAGATCGGCGATCCGCGCATCCGGGAGATAATCGTATATTCCTATCGCCTTGTTTATGAGATTTCCGCCAAAAAGATAGAGATACTTGCATTGATTCATGCCAAGCGCAATTTTATTTATACCGACGTAATACTACGTCCGTAAGGGCGTAGATGAAGTGGTTCCTGCGTAGCAGGACAGACATAGTCTGAAACCTAGACCCAGATGCTACGGCCGTAAGGCCGTAGTAATTCACTTTTACCAAATAAAGGCCGGGTCAAACGGCAACATCAAAAAAATGGTAATCATAAAATAAACAGCTCTCACAATAACATACCGATATACTGAAATCAAGTGGCAAAAGTTGATCAAATAAGGGCCAAGGCCGCCGAGTTTTTCCAAAAGGGCGATTACGCCAAGGCAGTGTTGGAGTACAAGAAGGTGTTGGAGCTGGAGCCCGGCAACGCCAGCGTCTACAATTTCATCGGCGACGCCTACGTCAAGCTCAAC
This sequence comes from candidate division TA06 bacterium, assembly GCA_016208585.1. Taxonomy (NCBI): domain Bacteria; species candidate division TA06 bacterium. Next base: position 19,333 of record JACQXR010000009.1, read on the forward strand.
AACATCGACGAAGCAGTATCCAACTATCTGGAAGCGACCAAGGGCTACGGCAACGACGCCTTGTACAACAATGCCATCGCGGTCTGTAAAAAGATCCTCCGCAGTAAAAAGGACGATCCCGAGATATACAAGATGCTGGGAGACCTTTACATTCAGCAGGGGCTGATAAACGAGGCCATCACCAACCTGCTGGAGTATTCGGAACGCAAGATCAAGGAGGGCAGGCCCGACCTGGCCTTCCCGGTCTACCATCAGATCGTGGAACTCAATCCCCAGAACCTGGCCATCCGCTCCAAGCTGGCCGATATGTATCTGTCTCAGAAGCGGGTGCCGGAGGCCATAGAGGAATTCACCAAGCTGGCCCAGGCCTACCGGGAGAACGGACGGATGATCGAGGCCGAGGCCATCGACGCCAAGGTCCGCAGCATGAAAGGCGAGAAGGCCGCTCCAACCGCCGTCGCTCCCGCCCCGGCGCCAGAGATCCGACCTCAGCAGATGATAGATGAACTGATCCAGCATGCCAAACCGGAGATCCAGCTGGAAGTCCCGCCCCAGCGGGAAAAACCGGCCAGGGAGATTCCCTCTCTGTCCATCCAGAAGGAGCCGGAGAAGCCGGCCGCGGCCGCGCCTCCCAAACAGGACTGGGCCACCAACATGGAGCTGGGGGACCTGCTAGTGGAGATCGGCTCCACTCAGGAGGCTTTGGACCAGTATCATACCGCGGCCAACGGCTACTTAAGCGACGGCAACCTCAATAAATCCATTGTCATTTACAAGAAAATCGCCGAGTTGCAACCTCTGGAACTAAGGAGCCGGCAGAAGTTAGTGGAGATCTCGCTGCAGGCCAATCAGCCCGAAGCCATGGTGGACGCGTATCTGGGCCTGGCCGAGTGCCTTTACCGCCGGGAGCTGAAAGAGCAGGCGGCGGCGGTCTATCAAAAAGTACTGGAGATCGACCAGGTAAACGAGACCGCCCTGGAAAGCCTTTCCCTGCTGTTGCCCGAGATGCCGGAAGGGTCCATGATGGATATGCCGGGTATTGTCCAGCCCGTACCCTCGATTAGCATCCAGCCCCTGGAACCGAAGCCAGCTCCGGCCGAACCGCCCAGCTGGCAAATGCCGGCCCAGGAACCCGAGCCGGCTTCAGCCGGTCAAAGCTTTTTGCCTGGCCAGCCTGCGGCGGAGCAACGAGAAGAGCACAGCCATTTAACTGCCCAACCCCAAGGTGGCCAGCCCCAGGACGACAGCAGTGTTCACTGGGGGAGGGAGATGGTGGAAGGCGGCCGGCAGTCGCGGGTCAAGTTCAGCGTGGCCGACGACGAACAGTCTCAGGCGCCCCAGGCCCAGGAGGAATATCTTTCCCTGAACGACATCCTGGCCGAGTTCAAGGAGGGCATCTATCAAAGCATCAAGCAGGAAGATTTTCAGGGGCATTACGATCTGGGCATCGCCTACAAGGAAATGGGACTGATCCAGGAGGCCATCGCCGAATTCCAGATATCTTCCAAGGGAGAAAAAGAGAGGCTCAAATCTTTTGAAATGCTGGGCATCTGTTTTATGGAGCGGGGGGAATACAAATTCGCCATCCGCCAAATGGAACGCGGCCTGGCTACCCCGGGTTACGAGGAAGAGGCTTATATGGGGCTGCGCTATAACCTGGCCCAGTCCTACGAAAACGTGGGCGAGATCGATAATGCCGTCAAGGCTTACGAAGAAATATATTCGGTAGACGTATCCTTCAAGGACGTGACTCAAAAACTCCAGCAGCTTAAGCCGGCCAGAGCCCCAGTTCCAGCGCCACCCCCGCCGCGTCCAACTGTTGCCCAGCCTCAAGCTGCTCAGCCGCCATTACGCCCCACAGTGGCGCCTCCGGTTATGGCCCGGCCGGCCCAGCCGGCAACCCAGCCGGCCGCGCCGCGGCGGCCCAATATAGCCTCACCCCAGCCGCAATACCAACAGCCTTCGGCTCCAGTGCTCCGTCCGGCCATGCCGCCGCCAGCCGCTCCGGCCTATGCGCCACAGCCCCCGGCCCGAGCGCAGGAAGAAGTGTCTATGCCTGAAATGGATTCTTCGCCCAAACCCAAGCCCATACCTTCCAAGCTCAAAAAACCGGAGAAACAGAGAATCTCTTACGTGGCAACCGGCCGGTTTCAAGCTGTTGGCCCGGTCAGGCGCGGACCCGGAGCACATTCCCCGTTACGGCGAATTGCTTTTGGTGCAGGGAAGTTTTAGCCTTTTGCCCCAGAAGCGCAACCCAGGCGGGTTCGACTACCGGGCCTATCTGGACCGCAGCGAGGTCCGGGGCGCCCTGAATCTGGAGCATGTAAAGCTCCTGCAGACCGGGCGGGGCGATTGGCTGACGTCAAAAGTAGTGATCCCGGCCCGGCAGTACATCCGGTCACTGGCGGACAAATTTCTCCAAGGCGACGAGGCTGCCCTGCTTTTAGGCCTGACCCTGGGCGAGCGCAGCGGGCTTTCGGCCAGGGTGCAGGAGGCCTTCTCCAATACCGGGACCACCCATGTTCTGGCGGTCTCGGGCCTGCATGTGGTGCTGGTGGCCTTCATATTGTTCCTGGCATTCAGAATTGTCAGGGTTTCCAGGCGTTGGGCGGCCATTGGAACCTGTGCCGGGCTAGTGTTTTACACGCTTTTGACAGGTTCCCCGCCCTCCATAGTCCGGGCTACCATCATGGCGGTAGCGGTACTGCTGGGAGGGATGTTCGAACGGCAGGGGAACGGCCTGAACATGCTGGGCCTGGCCGGGCTGTTGATCCTGTTCTTCTGGCCCCAGTCGCTGTTTGACGTGGGTTTCCAGCTTTCCTTCGCCGCTACCGCCGGGATACTGGCCGTCACCCGGCCCATCCAGAACCAGTTGTACAAGATCACAGAGAACGAAGTTCTGCGCGAATGGCTGCTGTTACCCCTGGCGGTTTCCCTGGCCGCCCAGATATTCACCGCCCCGTTCCTGGCTTATCATTTCCACAAGATCCCGACCATATCGCTTTTGGCCAACCTGGTGGTGGTGCCGGCCACCAACCTGCTTTTGGCCCTGGGACTATTGATGGCCATCCTGTATCCTTTGGGCAATTTGGTGGCCTGGCCGCTGGCCGCCTCGGCTTATGCCGCCAGCTGGGTATCCCTGAAGTCGGTGGAACTGTTCAATATGATAAAATTTAGTGTAATTGTGTGGCCAAGACCAGATTTAAGTCAAATTTTAATTTATAGTATTGCTTTAATAATAATATTTAACTATAACAAAATTAAAAGGATACGATTCGTAATAATTATATTTTTATTGGCTGTTTTGAACGTTTTTGTCTGGGCTAAAACATTCGTAACTGATGATAAATTAAAGGTAACTTTTTTGGATGTAGGGCATGGGGATGCCGCTTTTATCCAATTTCCCAACGGCAGGACCATGCTGATTGACGCCGGGCCCAGCCAGGAAAAGTACGACTCCGGCCAGAGGATCATTCATCCCTTTTTGAAGTATTTGGGTCAAAGCACGATAGACCTGGCCATCATCACCCACGGGGATGCCGACCACGTTGGCGGGTTTTCCTATCTGCTTTCCCGGGTCAAGATCAAAAAGCTGATGATCTCCGGCCACCAATCCGAACAGTCCTTGTTTGTTTTGGCCATGGAGGCCGCAGTAAAATCAAAAACCGACATCGACACCCTATGGGGCTACGACACTTTGTCCGGAATAGCGCCGGTCCGGGGTTTCGTCTTCTGCCAAAGAGATTCTGCCGCAGTAGGCAACGAGGCTTCCATAGTCTGTTTCATTCAGTACGGGCAAAAGTCTTTCTTATTTACAGGGGACATGGGCCCGCAGTTGGCGGATACTCTGTATTCAAAAGGTCTTTTGCCAAAATGCACCGTGCTTAAGGTCCCGCACCACGGCTCGCACATCAACAATTCGCCGGCGGTGATAAGGGCCATAAGCCCTGAGTTGGCAGTGATACAAGTAGGTCAGAATAACCGGTTTGGGCATCCTTCACCGGAAGTGGTGGAGGGCTATAAAGCTGTCGGGTCCGTAATTTACCGGACGGATGAGCAGGGGGCGATCGTGATGGAGACGGATGGGAGAAAGTTGGAAGTTAAGACCACAGCAAGGCATTTTTTTCTTGACTAATATCAAAATTTCAAGTAAAATTAAGGATCATTAAACATCAAATACTGACATCTTATAACTTATGTCATATCATTATGTTATAAATCAATAAAAATAGCTCGCTGGCATACCGGTCAGGCGGGCTGTTTTTGGATAAGAACGTTTTAAGTGATTATCCCATTATTAATGGGGTCAGTATATAAGTAGCATTTTTATTAGGAATCCATGAAACCATGAATACTTAACTGTGGAAACCCTGATTGATTCCTGCGTTCCCCGCCTTCGTTTCACTATGGCGGACAAGCTGGCTTCCTTATAGAATAAATTCATTTGCCTTCGGCCGTTATGCAATTAATTAAGTGCTCTGATTAATAACTCAGGTAATATGCCTCGGGCTTTTCCATCCGCAGACGCCGTCGGCCAAAGCCGGCAAACATATAAGCCTGCTATGGCGTCGGACGATTTCGCAGATTTACTCAACTTTGGCAAAAAGCCAGTAGTTGAACAAATCACTTCAAAAGTCAGGCAAGCAGTCGTGCTCAGTGCAGGCCTAATATCCAAATTCAAAATTCTAAATCACCGCCTATGGCGGAATCCCGGTATTGCGGGACAAATACCAATGACCAAAGCGGCATAATTTGGATATTTTTCGGATTTCTGAAATTTAAACTTTGGATTTGTTTAGTATTTCGATATTCGAATTTCGAATTTGCCAAAGTTCAAGATTTATACAACGTTTGTGGATAAGAATTCCCTGAGCTAATGCGATAGTCAATCGTTTTAAATCAGATTTGTGCAATTCGTGAATTGCGCCTACGTAACGATATCCCAATCATTCCTTGAAAATAATGTAATCAAGGCCATAAACCATTAACTGGAGAAAAGAATGAAAAAGGACCTGATCTCGGTAGCCGATTTCAGCAAACAGGAGATGGACCAGTTGTTCGACCTGGCGGCAAAAATAAAAAAGCAGACCCGGGCCGGCCGCTCCCCAAAACTTTTAGTCGACCGGACCCTGGCCATGGTCTTTGAAAAGCCCAGCCTGCGCACCAGGGTTACCTTTGAGACCGGCATAACCCAGCTGGGCGGGCATGGGATATACCTGGACATGCAGCTGGGCAAGCGCGAGTCCACTCCGGACATCGCCCGCAACCTGTGCCGCTGGGTGGACCTGATCATGGCCCGGACCTTTAGCCACAAAAGCGTCACCGACCTGGCCGAGCATTCCACCGTCCCGGTGATCAACGGGCTGTCCGACCTGGAACACCCCTGCCAGGCTTACGCCGATTTTTTAACCATCCTGGAATACAAGAAGAAATTCAAGGGCCTGAAGCTGGCCTACATCGGCGACGGCAACAACGTCTGCAATTCCCTGCTTTTGGCGGCCGGCGCGCTGGGCATGAACATGGCGGTGGGCTGCCCCCAGGGCTACGACCCCGACAAAGCCATCCTGAACCGGGCCCAGGAAATGGCCTTCAAGAACAAGGCGGTGCTGGAGATCGTGCGCGATCCCCGGGAGGCGGTCAAGAACGCCGACGCCATCTACACCGATGTCTGGGCCTCGATGGGCCAGGAATCGGAGAAGGAGCTTAGGGCCCGGATCTTCGCCCCCTATCAGGTGAACAAGTCCCTGGTGGACGCGGCCAAGCGCGACGTGATAGTCCTGCACTGCCTGCCGGCCCACCGCGGCGACGAGATCACCGATGACGTGCTGGACGGCCCGCACTCGGTGGCGCTGGACCAGGCCGAGAACCGGCTTCACGCCCAGAAGGCTATCATGGTCACCCTCTACAAATACTGGGCCAAGAACCGCAAATCCAAAAAGAAATGATTTAAACAACGTTATCGTGCCACCCTGAAATCTTGGGGTGGCATAATAACAGGGAAAGGAAGGTTTATTATATGATGGGATATGGAGGAATGGTCTTCGGGCTTAACTATTTGCTGGTGATACTTCTGGTCATAGTTCCCTGGCTTATGTTGGCCTTATACGGAATCAAATTTTTCAAGAAGGCCGCCGAGTATTATCAGACTGAGCTTGACAACCGGCAAAAGAAGGACGCTCAGATGCAGGAGCTTTTGGCCAAGTTCGACCAGCTGGTGGATGTTCTTAAAGTCAAATAACACCAAACGAATATAGAATGCTGAATATTGAATACAGAAGTTGTGCGATGCCTAAGGTATTCAAGATTCAAAATTCAAACTTCAGTATTCAGGCAAAATGAATTTCTACAAAATGTCCGGGACCGGCAACGACTTGGTGGTGCTGGACAACCGGAAGAACATCATTGGGGACGGGCTTTCCCAGCGCTCGGCTGAGCAATGTCGAAGCCTGGTCCCAAAGCTCTGCCACCGCCGCCACGGGGTGGGGGCCGACGGAGTTCTGCTGCTGGAAGCTTCTTCCAAGGCCGATTTCAAAATGCGCTATCTCAACGCCGACGGCGGCGAGGTTAGCTTCTGCGGCAACGGGGGAAGGTGCATAGCCTGGTTCGCCCGCTCCATCGGCGCGGCCGGAGAAAAAATGACCTTTGAGGCCGGCGATGGGCTGCACCGGGCCGAGGTGACAGGCGACAGAGTAAAGCTTTCGATGAATGACCCTGCTGACTTCAGGCTCAATTTCATCCTGGACCTGGGCGGCAAGGGATATGCGGCCTCTTTCGCCGACACTGGGGTCCCGCACGTGGTCATCCCGGTGATGGACCTCCGCGATTTCCCGGTGGTGGAGACCGGACGGAAGATCCGTTACCATCAAATGTTCGAGCCCGGCGGCGCCAACGCCAATTTCATCGAACTGGCTGACCAGCACCACCTCAACATCCGGACCTACGAGCGCGGGGTGGAGGACGAGACCCTGGCCTGCGGCACCGGCTCCACCGCGGCCGCGGTGATCTCCGGACTGCAGGGGCGGGCCGCCTCCCCGGTGGCATGCCTGACCCGCGGGGGCGAGACCCTGACCGTGCATTTCAGAAAAGAGGAGGACCGGATAACGGAAGTGTTCCTGGAAGGAGCGGTCAACCTGGTATTCAAGGGGGACTGGCTGGAAGAAACTTGCTGAATGGATTAAAGAGCATCACAGCTATGGTGAGAATAATAGTGTGATTGTTAGAGAGTCTTAACTCAACCCTTTTCTCCCCTTCTCTGGACCAGAGAAGGGGACGGGGGATGAGTTCCTAATTACTTAATTTTGCATCCATTCGCATGTCAGGTAGGATAGCATTGCTCAGGACAGGTTTTGAAATTTTAATTCCGGAGGTGTTATGCCCAAATGGTATAAAAGCGAGGGGTTGACCTTTGACGACGTGCTGCTGGTTCCCCAGCATTCCCAAGTGCTGCCCAATGCCGCCGATCTGTCCACCAGGTTCTCCCGGCGCATCAAGCTGAACATCCCGCTGGCCTCATCGGCCATGGACACGGTGACCGAGCACCAGATGGCCATCGCCCTGGCCCGCCACGGCGGCCTGGGGGTGATCCACAAGAACCTGCCCATCCACGAGCAGGCCCAGGAAGTGGAGCGGGTCAAGCGTTCCGAGAGCGGGATGATCTCCAAGCCCATCGCCCTGACCCCGGAGCACCGGCTGCAGGACGCGGTGCGGCTGATGAAGGAATATTCCATCTCGGGCATACCCATCGCCGACAAGGACGGCAGACTGGTGGGCATCATTACTAACCGGGACATCATTTTTGAGAGCGATCTTAGCCAGATGATCTCTCAGACCATGACCTGCGAAAACCTGATCACCGCTCCTTTGGGCACCTCCATCGACGAGGCCAGCCAGTTGCTGCGCAAACACAAACTGGAAAAGCTGCCCATCGTGGACAAGAAGGGAATGCTGCGGGGACTGTTCACCTTAAAGGACGTGATGAAGAGCAACAATTTCCCCAACGCCTGCAAGGACAGCCAGGGGCGCTTAAGGACCGCGGCGGCCATCGGAGTCTCCGGCGATTTCCTGGAACGAGCCGAAGGGCTGGTCTCGGCCGGGGTTGACGCGTTGGTGATAGACACCGCCCACGGCCATTCCCAGGGGGTGCTGAACGCGGTCAAAAAGGTCAGGGAAAAATTCAAGAATACCGATATTGTGGCCGGCAATGTGGCCACCCCCGAGGCCGCCCGGGCCTTGATCAAATTAGGGATGGATGCCATAAAAGTCGGCATCGGGCCGGGCTCCATCTGTACCACCAGGATCGTGGCCGGGGTGGGCGTGCCCCAGCTGACTGCGGTGATGGACTGCGCGGCCGTGGCCAAGAAGGCCAAGGTGCCGGTGATCGCCGACGGCGGCATAAAATATTCCGGCGACGTGGTCAAAGCGCTGGCGGCCGGGGCCGACTGCGTGATGATCGGCAACCTGTTCGCCGGGGTGGAGGAAAGCCCGGGAGAAACGATCCTTCTTTCCGGCCGCAGTTACAAGGTCTACCGGGGCATGGGTTCTTTGGGGGCCATGCGCCAGGGCAGCGCCGACCGCTATTTCCAGGAGGGCGGGGGAACCGAGGGACAGAAGTTCGTGCCCGAGGGAATAGAAGGCCGGGTTCCCTACAAGGGCTCGCTGGCCGATGCGGTCTACCAGTTGATGGGCGGACTGCGCAGCGGCATGGGGTACTGCGGGGCGGCCAATCTCAAGGAACTCCAGCTCAAGACCACATTTGTCAAGATCACCAATGCGGGTTTAAGGGAAAGCCATGTGCACGATGTGGTGATCACCAAGGAAGCCCCGAATTACGAGGTGGATAGGGGGTAGGGAACGGGCGGGGCGCCAGGCGTTGTTTGAAACGTTGGAGAAGTAATGATAAATACCCGGCAATGTTTGAAACGTTGGAAATGTTTGAAATGGTTGCGTAGGGGCGAATGGTCATTCGCCCGGTAAAATATTGAGGATATAAGCATGATCAATCTAATCATCTGCGGGGCCGCCGGTCGGATGGGCCAGGCCATCTGCGAGGCGGCAAAAGACTCCAAGGAATTCACCATCGCCGCTGCGGTGGAGGGCCACGGGCATCCCTTGGTGGGAAAACAGCTGTGCGAAAAGATCCCGGCGGTCGTTGATGACCTGCTTTTAGTTCTGCAGGCCGGGGACGTGATCATAGACTTCAGCACCCCGGAAGCCACGGCGGCCAATGCCGCCAAGGCTGCGGTGATGAAGAAGCCGATGGTGATCGGCACCACCGGCCTGGACCAGAAGCACCAGGACCTGTTCGCCGGGATGGCCAAGGACATTCCGATGGTGGTGTCCTCCAACATGTCCATCGGGGTCAACCTGCTTTACAAGCTGGCCTATGCCGCGGCCAAAAAACTTCCCAAGACCTTTGACGCCGACATCTCCGAGACCCACCACCGCAACAAGAAGGACGCGCCCAGCGGCACCGCCGTCAAGATACTGGAGGAGATCCAAAGGGCCCGGGGCGGTAAGCCGGTCTATCAGCGGCAGACTTCCGACCAGGTCCGCGGGAACGATGAGATCGGCATGGTCTCATTAAGGGCCGGGGACATCGTGGGCGAGCACAGCGTGATCTTCACCGGGCCGGGCGAACAGCTGGAGTTGATCCACCGGGCGCAAAGCCGCCGGGTTTTCGCCGATGGCGCATTACTGGCGGCCAAATTCGTGGCCAAGGCCAAACCGGGCTTGTATGACATGCAGGATGTTTTGGGACTTTGAACGTAAACTAAAGATTGTAAATTTCAAAATGAAAAGTGCAAAATAATAATGAGAAACAGACTTGCAACATTAGCTTTCCTCTCAGTGATGGGGCTTTCAATTTTGGGCTGTCAGCAGGGAAATCCCGATCCGTTCTTCAACAACGGGGTGGCCTATTTCCAACAAGGGGATACGGTCAAAGCAGTGGCCGAGTTCAACCAGGCCATCAGGGTCAAACGCAACTTTGCCCCCGGCTATTACAACCTGGGGATCTGCAATTTAAAGCCCGGTGCCTACAATCAGGCCAACCAGTATTTTTTGAAAGCGGTAAAGTACGACCCGTCGTATGTGGACGCCTATTACAGCCTGAGCATGGTATATGTAACATTGGATTCCCTGCCCAAGGCCAAGGAGGCGCTTTATAAAGGCCTCAAACAAAACCCTAACGCTTCGATGCTTTATTATAATCTGGGGTATATTTACTTGCTTAGAGCACAGACCGATTCGGCCCGCTGGGCCTACAAAAAAGTTACGGAGCTAGATCCCCAAAACTCCGACGCCTATTTTAATCTGGCGTATGCTTCCAATGACCCCAAGTATGCCCAGGAAGCCATAGACGCTTTGCGTCAGGCCGTTCGGATCGACCGCCTGAATTACAAAGCCCATTACCTTCTGGGCGCCAAACTGCTGGGAAAAAATAACAGCACCCGGGATGAGATAAAAGAGGGCCGGAAATCCCTGATCATATTGTTGGAAAGCGGCAAGGGTCTACGCTCAAATATTGAAAAAGCCAAAGAACTGCTTGCGAAAACAAAATAAGATGAACTTTGAATTTGCCCAAAGGCTTACTAAAATACCGCCATATCTTTTTGCCGGGCTGAATAAGAAAAAAGCAGAATTAAAATCCCGGGGCGTCGATATCATAGATTTCGGGGTAGGAGATCCCGACCTGCCCACGTCGCCGCACGTCATCCAGGCTCTGACGGAGCAGGCGGACGATCCCGAAAACCATCGTTATCCCTCTTATGAGGGGCTGCCCGCTTTCCGCCAGGCCGTGGCCAAGTGGTACGGAAAGCGGTTTGAGGTAAAACTCTCGCCCGACGACCAGGTAACCTGCCTGATGGGCGCCAAGGACGGCCTGGCCCACGCGGCCTGGGCCCTGTTCGGATCCGGCGACAAGGCACTGTGCCCGGATCCTGCCTATCCGGTCTACGCCGTCCAGACCATGCTGGCCGGGGCTGAGCCGGTGTATTTCCAGCTTTCGCCTGAGAACTCATTCCTGCCGGATATAGACAAACTGCCGATCAAGGGCATCAAGGCCATCTTCCTGTGCTATCCCAACAATCCCACCGCAGCGGTGGCCGATATCAAATTCTACCAAAGGCTGGTGGACTGGGCCACCAAACACAACATCATGATCCTGAACGACGGCATCTATTCCGAGATCGCCTTTGACGGGCTGGTGCCGCCCAGCATCCTCCAGATTCCGGGGGCGGAAGAGATCGCTTTGGAATTCCACTCCCTGTCCAAGAGCTATAATATGACCGGCTGGCGGGTGGGAATGGCGGTGGGCAATAAAAAGATGCTGCAGGCCCTGATGCAGATCAAGACCAATTCCGATTCCGGCGTGTTCCAGGCGGTGCAGTATGCCGCCATCGCAGCTCTTGAAGGCTCGCAGGACTGCGTCAAGGCCAACTGCCGGGTCTACCAGGAACGGCGGGATGTGCTGGCCGCCGGTCTGAAAAAACTGGGATTGGAATTCCAACTGCCAAAAGCCACATTTTATTTTTGGCTCAAGACTCCTTCAAAATATGATTCCCTTAAATTCACAGACCTGCTGCTGGAGAAGGCCGGAGTGATGGTGGCGCCGGGAGTGGGCTTTGGGCAGAACGGCGAAGGCTTTGTGCGGATGGCGCTGACCATTCCCAAGGAGCGGATGGCGGAAGCCATTGATCGGATGGGGAAGATACTTTAAATGCATAATATCAAAATGCGAAGTGCAAATTTAAAAATTGTAAGTTGTACGATGAGTTTCCCCAAAAATGATCTGTCAGAACGTTTGTTGAATTTTGCTGCTGCAACAATCAAATTAATGGGACCATTGGCGAAGACGGTAGCCGGGTTTCATATTTCAAAGTAGTTGATAAGGTCTTCGACCTCGGCTGGCGCGAATTATGAGGAATGTGGCGGGGCGGAGAGTAAGAACGATTTCATACATAAGATGCAGATTGTACTGAAGGAATTGAAAGAATCGTTATACTGGCTGCGTCTTATTCGTAAGGCTCAATTGCTGCCCGATTCGTAAACGGAATATCTGCTCAATGAAGCAACTGAACTGGTTAAAATAATTGCCAAATCAGTTATGACTGCGAAACGCGGCAGGTTAGTTTAAATTTATATTTGCATCCATTCGCCTGCCAGGCAGGCTGGCATTACTCAGGACAAGTTTTTGCAATTAACATTTTGAAATAATATTATAGTGTCTATAATTGTCCAAAAGTACGGCGGCAGTTCGGTCGCCGATGCCCAGCGCATCAAGAACGTGGCCCGCCGGATCGTCAAGACCGCGAAAAGCGGGCACCAGGTTGTTGTAGTCGTCTCGGCCATGGCCGACAGTACCGACGATCTGATGACCCTGGCCCGGCAGATCACCGCCCAGCCGCCCCGCCGCGAACTGGACATGCTGCTGACGGCCGGGGAGCGGATCTCGATGTCGCTTCTGTCCATGGCCATCGATGTCCTGGGCGGGCAGGCCATCTCCTTCACCGGCTCCCAGGTGGGGATCATCACCGATTCCAACCACAACCGGGCCCGGATAGTAGAGATCAAGGCCGACCGGCTTAAGGAAGCGCTAAAAGACGGCAAGATAGCCATCGTAGCCGGCTTCCAGGGGGTCAGCTTGGCCAAAGAGATCACCACCCTGGGCCGGGGCGGCTCGGACACCACGGCCGTGGCCCTGGCGGTGGCGCTGGGAGCGAAATCCTGCCAGATATACAGCGATGTGGACGGGGTCTACAGCGCCGATCCCCGGATCATCAAACAGGCCAAAAGACTTTCCGCCATCTCGTTCGATGAAATGGAAGAGATGGCGGCTTTTGGCGCCCAGGTCCTGCATGTGCGGGCGGTGGAGTTGGCCTCCAAATTCGGAATGGCAATAGACTGCCGTAGCAGTTTTTCCAACCTCCAGGGAACAATAGTAGGCAAAGGAAGCAAAATGGAACGGATTACTGTAAAATCGATTGTCTACGATAAAAGCTTGGCCATGGTTACGGTCATACTGCAGGCCGCCCGCAGCAGCGCCATGCCCCAGCTTTTAACCAAGATGGCCGAGGCCGGGATCCAGGTCAAGTCATTTTTCCACGGGCAGGCCCAGGATGCTCGGCTCAGCCTGTTCTTCATATTAGATGAAGCCGATCTGCCTTGCGCCAAAGACGTGATAGAAAAAAACATCAAAACCGCAAAACAGGCCCAATGCCAGGTCAGCCAGGACATCGGGGCGGTGTCGTTGGTGGGCAGCGGGGTGGGGGGCGAGACGGCCATCATCTCCAAGATGCTGAAAACGCTGGCCGGGAAAAAGATCCATGTCCAAGCCCTGGCCACCAGCCACACCCGGATCAGCTGCTTCATGCTGCGCCGGGACCTGGAAAAGGCCCTGCTGGCGCTGCACCGGGCGTTCATAGGCTGAACCCCTTTCGGAACTAACCACGGAATCACTGAAATCCTGAAAACACGGAGGATTGCCGATCAAATATTATATTTTCGGTGTTTCCCTTTCTTTGATTCTGTGGTTTCCGTGGTAAAAGTAAATTAGTCTATTCCTAACCAATAATTGGAGGACCAGATGATCTGTCCCATCCGATTCATCCGCAAACCTGAAGAGGCCGAGTGCATCCGGGAACATTGTTCGTTCTGGCTGGAAGAGGAAGATTTGACCCCCGGAGAAAAGGAGCCGGAGCGTTTTTACGCCGTACTGGGCGGCCCTGCCAAGGACAACAAGGAGCACAAGGAACATAAAAGCATCGGCCATTGCGCCGTGCTGGCCATCGCCCAAACCCTGACCAAGCAGAAACCATGACCCGAAAACAGGCTAACATAGGACTGGTGGGCGCTACCGGGCTGGTGGGGCAGTGCATACTTCTGATACTAAGCGAGCGCCGGTTTCCGGTCGGCAGTCTTAAACTTTGGGCTTCGTCCAGGTCGGCCGGAAAAAAGATAAGATTCGGACGGAAGACCTGCCGGGTAAACCAGATAGACCCGGATGAATTCGCCGAATGCGACTTGATATTTTTTGCCGGCACCGAAGGCGAGAAGGGCGCCAGCCGGATATTTTCCAACGATGCCATCAGGGCCGGGGTGGTGGTGATAGACAACGGATCCGATTACCGGATGGATCCCACTGTCCCCTTAGTTGTGCCGGAGGTCAATCCCGGCGATGCTCTTAGGCACCGGGGCTTGATAGCCAATCCCAATTGCTCCACCATCCAGATGGCAGTTGCTCTTAATCTGATCCATCGCAAACTGGGGCTTAAGCGGATAGTTGTCTCCACCTATCAGGCGGTATCCGGGGCGGGGAGGGCCGGGCTGGAAACCCTACAACAAGAAAATCAACCCTTCGGCAAGGGCTTCGGCACGCTCAGCCTGGCAGCTCAGGGCAAGAATTCAAAATTCAAAATTCAGGATTCTGCATTTCCCCGCCAGATTGCCTGCAATGTCATCCCCCAGATCTCCAATTTCTCCGAGCTGGGTTTCAGCGGGGAAGAGTGGAAGATGGTCAAGGAGACCCAGAAGATATTTCACGATAAAAAGATCGCCGTTAATGCCACCGCGGTGCGGGTGCCGGTTGATACCGGGCATTCGGAATCGGTTTATTTTGAGGTCAGGGAAAAAGCCGGCCTGAAAGAAATAGAAAAACTGCTGGTCAAAACCCCGGGGGTGGTCTTTTCCAAGAACTCCTATCACACCCCGCTGGAAATAGCCGGCAGGGACGAGGTGTTCGTCAGCCGGCTGCGGCCCGATCCCTTTGACCCCAAGGCCTTCGTGATGTGGGTGGCAGCCGACAACCTTCGCAAAGGAGCGGCTACCAATGCGGTGCAGATAGCCGAACTGTTATTTAGTTTTCACTGAAAAAGAAGTGACAAATATGCAGTAAACATGCGGATTTCACTTCCGTTGGCCGTTAGAAAATGGTATAATTAGGGACAACAAAGGAGGAATTATGCTGCGGTTACGAAGCCCCCAACAGCGGGAAATATGGGAAATGGTCATCCCGAAAGATATCCTGGCCCTTAACGAAGAACTGGCGCAGATTGATCGGTTCTTGGACGACGAGCGGTTTTTGCTGCCGTATTTCAAGAAACACAAGACGTTTAAGAAGCTGAACACCGGGCGGAACAGCACACCGATAGAAACATATCTTCGGATGATGTATCTCAAACACCGCTAACAGCTGGGATACGACACCTTAGTGAAGGAGGTGTCCGACAGTTTCAAATGGCGGAGGTTTAGCCGCATCCCCTTGACCGGCAAAGTTCCCGATGATACTACTTTGGTCAAGCTGACTAATTTGTACGGCCCGCAATCGGCCGCCGAGATCAACCAAGAGCTGGTCAAGAAACTCACCGGGAAAAAGATCATCCGGGGCAAAAAGCTGAGGGCTGACTGCAAAGCGGTCGAAGCGAACATCCATTTCCCAACTGACAGCAGCTGGGTGAAAGTGATCATCCGGTTGGTCAAGAAACTGAAAAAGACCGGGGTTGGCGCTAAAATCAAAATTGTCGAGCATACCAGGGTTATTAAAAAGACGCTGCGGAAGCTATCTAAATGCAAAACGCTTGGTGAGGACAAAACCAAAGAATTATGCCGGATAGTCATTCGGCATACTCGCCACACTGTCCGACGCGCCAAGGCGATGAGCAAAGCCGCCAGCCGGTCATTGCGGAACGGCCAGCTTAAAAAAGCAATGAAGGCCGCTGTCGACCGCACCAACCAACGATTGAAGACATTTGTCAAAGTGACGGAAAAACTATTGGGGCAATCGAAAGAGGTGTTGAAAGGCAACCACCATTTGCCGAATCGCCAGATCAGCGTTTTCAATTCCAAGGCCAAGCCAATAGTTACCGGCAAGCAATCCAAGAAGACCACTTTTGGGAACAAGGCGCTGGTGGCCGAAGTGGAACAGGGGATCGTCAGCCAATGCCAGGTACTTTCCGGCAATCCGTCAGAAACATCATTGCCTAAAGGTTTGCTCAAAACTCATCAGGAAATGTTTGGTTATGTACCTGAAGAGCTTGCCACTGATCGGGGACTGAGTTCGGCAAAAAACGA
>JACQXR010000010.1 GCA_016208585.1 candidate division TA06 bacterium
GAGTTTGAGCAGGTTCATAAAATGCTCAACCGGAAAATCTACAATTTGGATCGTTTTTGTAAGTGACCCTAAAATACGGAATCAGTATTTACAATGCTTTGGGAGGTTTTTTGTTGCATATTGCGCATTTTTGAGGTTTAATGATTATCCCATCCGTTCAGGATATGAATTTAATGTCGTTAGAGAACCTAAACTCAACCCCTTCCCTCCTGCGGCGGACAGGTGCGTCCCCTTCTCTTACTTCAGGTTAGTCCTAATTTGTTCAAGAGACGGGGATTGAGGGGATGAGTTCCAAAGTAAGCCAAGTTCTACCGTTCCTGAGTTAATGGTATAATCAGTTTATTTTTTGGGCGGAAACCTTTTGACAGTTTGCCGCGGTTTGGATATGATAAGGATTATGAGTAAAAGCGATGCTCCAAAATTCAGGCTCATTCATGTCGACTGGGCCCGGGGCCTGGCCGTGCCGCTGATGCTGGGTCTGGCCTGGCTGGTGGAAAATTGGAAAGCACTTCGGCCCAGATTTAAAATACTAACAGCAAAGACCTGAAAGCACAGATATCGGACATCGCAGAGCCAAGGCATCACAACTGGATAAACAACGATTCCCAACCGTATGCCCATCGTATAACTATCGTATCTCTAATGCCCGCTAAGAATTCATCCAGTTCCAGGTCTGGCTTTCCGAGCGCTCCAGCCAGTCACCGTTGTCGGTCATATAGGCGTAGACGTTGGAAAGCGCCTCGTAATGCTTGGTCTCTTCGGTCATCAGGTGCTTAAAGAAATCCTTCTCCGGCCCTTCCACCGCTTCCTTCCAAAGCTTTTCGTACATCTTATAGCTGTACCACTCCATATCCATGGCCACCTTCATCCCCGAGGTATTGTCCGGCTTCAGCTTTGCCCCGTCCCGGTTGAGTTTAAGAAAAAGTTTCTTGATCTCGCTTTCCAGAAAGCCCATCTTTTTGCCCGGCGGCACCGGCCAGGCTTGGCCTTGGATGATGGCGACGTAGATCTCGTTGATCCGCCCGATGTGCTCCACCTCCTGCAGGGCCAGCTGGTCGTAAAGCTTTTTGGCCAGAATGTTGCCGGTCTTCTGGGACATCTTAAGATAAAAGGCGCTGCCCTTGTGCTCCAGCTTTAAGGCGGCCTTCAGGGCCTTGGGCATGTTCTTTAAAGTTTTCATCTTTTTCCCCTTATGGCGGTTAGGGCGCCTGTTCTGTTAGGCGCTTGATAATACAAAAAGCTGCCGGGATTCAAATATACCCCAATGCCGGGATATAGTCAATTTGGAATTTTAAATCTCCTCTATGTAAGGGGGTTTTTCATTCCGCCTGCTCAGCCTGCTCCACCTGCAAAATAAATCCCTCATCCTGTCTTACCCACTTCCCCAAAAGCCTGAGCTTTTTCCCCAGATAATCCGAAATCAGGGCCGGCCGGTTTCTTGGCCCGCCGGGCCGGGGCGGCGGTACAGAAATGGGAAGCCAAGGCTGGACCCGGATGCTGTTCCCCTGCCCGTCGCCGAGGGTTATTTTGAGGTCGGTAAAATAATTTGTTCCCGAATTATTCAGTTCCCCTTTTACCTCTATCAGCTTATCGGCGTATTTTTCCTGGTTCGCCGACAGTTCGAAAAGCTTCAGCTTGAAAGGTTTTACCGTCCCCAGTCCCTGCCGGCAGCAACCGGCTGAGATTAACAGAGACACTACGATCAGCCAAACCGAATATTTTTTCATACTCTGCCTTTGTTTTTGGTTAAAAACCAAAACGAGGCCGAAAAACATTCAACCTCGTTTGGCAAAACGCGTTGGGACTTAAAAGGCCTTGGCCATGGCGAAAATGCTCTTCAGCTTCTCGTTGGTCTCCCGCAGGCGGGCCGAAAGGGTTTTGATGAACACCGAAAGCAGCTTGTAAGCCAGTTCCTTGTCCTCGGAGAGCATTTTCTTAAAATCCCGCTTGTAAATTGCCAGAAGCTTCACCGGCCCCTGGTGGGCTATGGCCGCGGCCGAACGGGGGAAATCGTCGATCAGGGCCATCTCCCCGAAATATTCCCCGGGTCGCAGGATCTTCAGGGCCTCTTCGCCCATCCCCGGCACCATGGTGGAAATCCTGACCTCGCCCTCGGTCACGATGTAAAAAGCGTCGCCGATCTCGCCCTCCTGGAAAACGGCCGCTTCCTTATCGTAGCTCTTGTCGTAGGCCAGACCCATTATCTTCTCCAGCTCCGGCTGGGAAAGGTCGTTGAACAAATAAACCTTGCGCAACAATTCGGAACCTTTATTTACCGCGGGCATATTACCTCTGTTGAAATTATTATTGTGGGGCCGGACTTTCATCTATCTCCTGGATGGAAAGCGCCCGCTTGACATCGTCGTGTCCCAGATATCCCAGATCCACCAGGCATTCGCCGATCTTCTTGCCCTCGCTCTGTATCTGATGGCGGCGGGCTTCGTTGATGTGCGCCACCGAAACGTAACCCAGCGAGACCAGGATCTCGCCGATCAGTTTTTTTTGTGCGGCCATTATTGCCTGCTTTGCTTCAGAGATTAAGGTTTTAGTTGCTGCTGGAGCGGAACTTTTTTTATCAGCCTGATCCGGTCGCCGGGCTTGATGTCCTCGATGATCGAATTAGTGATGTAGGCCGAACAGGTGGTCTGGCGGGGGTTCAACACCTGAATGGTGCCGATCACCGTTTCCAGCTTCTCCACTTTTTCGCCTCCGGCCGGGTTGGATATTTTGCCCTGCCGCCGGTAGATCTCGAAGACATCGCCGATGCCGATGCCGTCATCCAGCCCCCTGTCCAGATAGACCACCCGGTAGGCGGTGGCGGCTTCGATCGGAGACTTGGCGGCTACGATGAAACCTTCCGGGGTCTTGGCCACGGCCAGCATGGGGTCGCCCATGGTGATCTTAGGCACACTGAATTTTTCGTAACGTTTAAGCGTCTCCTTGCGGGTAACGGCTTCCATGCTGCGGATTATTCTGGCCTGGCCCGACTGGGGACCCACCTCGGTCATCCGAACCAGCCCCACGATGGTCACAATTTTTCCCAGCTTATTTTTGCTCTGCGGGTGGAAAACTTCTTCTCCCATGCGGTAGATGGTCAAAGTATCGCCGGGATTAAGGCCGTTGTCGCTGCCGGCCGTGATATAAACGATGTCGTTGGGCATCAGGTAATCGCTGATGGGCTTGTCGGCCCCGTTGATGTAAGCCAGGGGCTTTTCCTCTTCGGCCGTAATATAGCCCGAAGAAAAAACCAGTTCCTCGGAGACCACCGGCACGATCAGCTTCCTGACTACCACCTGGCCGCTAGAAATTTTTACCGGTCCCGCGGTCTGGGGCTCCGGCTCGGGTTCTGGTTCTGGCTCCGGTTCTAGTTCCGGCTCCGGTGCGGGTTCCGGCTCCGGTGCGGCCTGCGCCTGGGCGGGGGCCGGAGTGGTATCCACCGCTGCCGGGGTTATGATTTTGGAAGTATCCGGTGCGGTGGCCATGGCTTCGGGGGTCAAAGGAATGATCAATTCCTGCCCGGGATATATCCAGTGCGGGTCTTTGATCTTATCTTTGTTGGCGTTATAGATTATGGGCCAGGAAGCCGGGTTGCCTAGCTCCTGCTCGGCTATTCCGTGCAGGGTCTCGTCTAATAATACCGTGTGAGTGGTCTTTCCCTCCTGCGCCCAGGCGGCATAACCAAAACAGGCCAGAGCCGCAGCGGCGATAAGAAAAAACCCAAACCTCTTCTGGGACATGATTTTTCCCTCCTAAAAGTTTTTATTTCTTTACTCGCGAAGCGTTGGCGTATTTAAGCCGCAGCTCGTTAAGTATCTCCAGGCACAGCCGTTCCTCGGCCGGGGTCAGGTTGCCCTTGGTTTTTTCCTGCAACAGGATGATGGTGTCGATGTTGTGGCCGGCCAGGGCCAGATCGGTCTTCTGCTGCTGATCCACCGGGTTGGGCACTTCGCCCAGGTTCACCAATGCCGAAGTGGCCAGCATATAGAACAGCGATTCCATGCTGGGCGAAGGCAATGAATTATTGGGAGGTTCTGCCATTTTGCTTAACTCGTGCTTTAATCTTAGTTTTTATCATACTTTGGCCTAAAAAGCAATACTTTTTTTACTTTTTTTTAAATATTATTGCATAGCAAGGCATAAAAGTAGTGGAATATAAGAAACGAGACCTCTGCGGAACCCCCCACCGAAAACACTGAAATTTTGGAAACACGGAACAATGTCCGTTAATCATGGGCTTTACTTAAAGATTTCCGTTCCTGCCTATCTTCAAAGTAGTAGAATATGTTTATTATTCCCGCTTTACTTCCTCCACGATATAGCTCTCCACGATGTCGCCCTTCTTGATGTCGTTGAAGCCGTCCAGACCCAAGCCGCACTCAAACCCGTTCTGCACTTCGCGCACGTCGTCCTTAAAGCGCTTGAGCGAAGCCAGTTTCCCGCCGAATACCTCCACATTGTCCCGCAGCAGCCGCACCTTGTTGTTCCTGGCGATGCTCCCGGAAAGCACGAAGCAGCCGGCGATGGTCCCCACCCCGGAGATCTTGTAGGTCTCGCGCACTTCCACCCGGCCCTGCACCGATTCCTTGAACACCGGGGCCAGCATCCCGGTCTGGGCCTTCTTAATGTCCTCCAGCGCGTCGTAGATGATGTTGTAGGTCCTGATGTCCACCCCTTCGCGCTCGGCCAGCTCCCGGGCCCGCTCCTCGGGCCGGACGTGGAAGCCGATGATGATGGCCCTCGAGGCCTCGGCCAGCAGCACGTCGGACTCGGTGATGGCGCCCACCCCCTTGTGAATCACCGCTATCTTCAGCTGGTCGGTGGACATTTTGAACACCGAGTCGGCGATGGCCTCCACCGAGCCCCCGGCGTCGCCCTTGACGATCAGCTTGAGTTCCTTGATCTCGCCGGCCAGCATCTGGTCGTACAGTCCGTCCAGGGTCACCTTCTTGCCGGGCCGGAACTCCTGCTCCCGCTTCAACTGCTGGCGCTTCAGGGCCAGCTCCCGGGCGGCGGACTCATTGTCCATCACCTGGAAGACATCGCCCACCATGGGCGCGCCGTTGAAGCCCTGGATCACCGCGGCCGAGGAAGGCCCGGCCTTGGCCACCAAATTTCCCCGCTCGCCGTACATGGCCCTGATCTTTCCGTTGAAGTTCCCGGCCACAAAAGGCTGGCCCTTCTGCAAAGTCCCCTGTTGCACCAGCACCGTGGCCAGTATGCCCTTGCCCTTGTCCAGCCGGGACTCGATCACCACCCCCCGGGGCTGGTAATCGGGATCGGCCTTCAGGTCCATCATCTCGGCCTGCAGCAGCACCATCTCCAGCAGTTTGTCGATGTTGGCCCCGGTCTTGGCCGAGACCTCCACGTAGATGGTCTTGCCGCCCCAGTCCTCGGGGGCCAGGTTCTGCTTGGAGAGATCCTGTTTTATCCGCAGGGGATCGGCGTCGAGCAGGTCCATCTTGTTGATGGCCACGATCACCGGCACCTTGGCGGCCTGGGCGTGGTCGATGGCTTCCTGGGTCTGGGGCATCACCCCTTCCGAGGCCGCCACCACCAAGATGACTATGTCGGTGACCTGGGCGCCCCTGGCCCGCATGGCGGTAAAGGCCGCGTGGCCCGGGGTGTCCAGAAAAGTGATGCTGCTTTTGCCGGCCTTTACTTCGTAGGCCCCGATATGTTGGGTGATGCCTCCGAATTCCCCTTCGGCCACGCTGCTTTTGCGGATCCGGTCCAGCAGCGAGGTCTTGCCGTGATCCACGTGTCCCATTACAGTCACCACCGGGGGCCGGGGTTTGAGATTCATCGGTTCGGCGTTTTTCTGATCCTGGGGATCTCCGGGAGTGAACTCCTCCATCTCTTCCACCACATAACCGAAGTCATCGGCGATGGTGGCCAGGGTGTCCAGGTCCAGCCGCTGGTTGATGGTGGCCATGATCCCCAGTCCCAGCGCTTTGGCCACCACCTCGGAGGGCTTGACTCCCATGGCGTGGGACAGATCGCTGATGGAAGAATACTCCGGCAGCCGCACCACCTGCTCCGGAGCCTCCTGGCCCTGAACCTCTTCCTTGTCCTTGAATTTATAGGAACGTCGGGCCTTGCCCCGCTGGATGGCGGCCATGGTCTGTTTGACCGTGGCCGCTACCACCGCCTGGTCCAGCACCGGGCGCTTTTCCTTCTTCTTGCGTCTGCGTCTGCGCCTTCGGCGCTGTTCCGAATCCTCCTCGGTCATGGGCGGCCGGACAGACTGGGGCCGCGCTCCAATGGGACGCAGCGCCCCCAGCCGCGGCGCTCCGGCAAACGAGCCTCCGGGACGCGGGGTTCTGGTGTATGGCGTTCCGGGGCGAGGCGCTCCGGGACGGGGAACCCCCGGTTTTATTCCCTTGGGCGCCTCGGGATAGGGTTCTGAAAATTCCTTGGGATAGTCCACCTTGGAAACGATTACCGGGGTAGGCGGGGCGACCATCTGGGCATTGGCTTCGGCCTTGACCGAGGCTTCCTTCTTTTCCTGGATCTTCTTCTGCTGTTCCTGCTCCCGCTTGACATCCTGTTTTCCCTGCTCCAGCCTCTGCTTGGCCGATGCTATCATATCATCGGTAATGACGCTCATCATGGTCTTAACGTTGAAGTTAAGCTCCTGGAGGATGGCCAGCAGGGCTTTGCCCGACATCTTCAGATCCTTGGCGGCCTCAAAAACCTTGAGCGCCTTGGCCGGATTGGCTTTAAGCTTGGCAGCCGGAGTTTTGGCTGCCTCGGCTTTATGCTCCGAAGTTTTGGCGGAGACTGATTTGGCAGCCGGAGTTTTGGCCGCCTCAGTTTTATGTTCCGGAACTTTGGCGGCGGCTGGTTTGGCGGCAGTTGTTTTGGCTGCGTCGGGCTTTAGTTCCGGAACTTTGGCGGCGGCGGGTTTGGCCGCCGGCTTTTTGGCCGATTCAGGTTTGTGTTCCGGAGTTTTGGCGGCGGGTTTAACGGTGGTTTTTTTAGCGGCAGTTTTTTTGTCTTCAGCCATAATCTCTCCTAATTGCTTGTCCCTACAGGGGGTCAAAAATATTTCTGGTCCGGTGTTTTTATGGTCGGGCCTGCTTCTATTGGGTCTTCTCTTCTTCCTGACCTGGCTCCTTTGTTTCCGGCTGGGATGGCGGTTCTTCTTTGGCTTGTTCATCCGGACCGGACGGAGTCTCCTCGCCTTCATCCGCCGCCCCGGCGATCTCTGTCGCCGCCTCTTTTTGGGCTCCGTCTTTGCCTCCGGCTTGTTCCATCAAAGCCATCAGCTTCTGGTCCTTGGCCTCCTTGGCGGTGGCCAGTATTTTTTCCGCGGTTTTGGCGCCGATGCCCGGCAGGTTGGTCAGCCCCTCCTCCCCGGCGGCAATAATCTTTTCGGCGTCGTCCAGGCCAGCCTCCAAAAGTTTGGCTTTTATCTTATCGGCCAGATCCAGCTCATTCAGGGGAATGGCGGCCTTGCTGACCGCTTCCATCCGCTCCTGGTATTCGCTCTCGGTCACCACGTTGATGTTCCATCCGGTCAGCCGCACCGCCAGCCGCACATTCTGCCCTTTTTTGCCGATGGCCAAAGAGTACTGATCATCGGGAGAGATGACCGTGATCCGCTTGTGTTCCTCGTCGGAGAAAGCGTCTAAGCTTTTGGCCGGGGCCAGGGCCCGGGAAGCAAACATGGCCGGGTCGGGCAACCAGGGCACTATGTCTATCTTTTCCCCGGCCAGCTCCCGCACCACCGCCTGAACCCGCACTCCCTTCAATCCCACGCAGGCTCCCACCGCGTCCACTTTGTTTTCCTTGGAGTAGACCGCTATTTTGGCCCGGTCGCCGGGATCCCGGGCCACCGCCTTGATCTCCACCAGGCCGTCCCGCACCTCGGGCACTTCCTGCTGGAACAGTTTTTTTACGAACTCGGGGCTGGTACGCGATAAAATGATCTGGGGGCCTTTGATGGTCTTGTTGACCTCCTTGAGGCAGGCCCGGATGGAGCGTCCCTGCTGGTAGCGCTCGGCGTGGATCTGTTCCTTGAAGGGCAGCACCGCTTCGGAATGTCCCAGGCTGATCAGCAGGTCTCCCCGGTTTATCTGCTGGACGGTGCCCGAGACGATCTCCCCGATCCGGCTGGCGAAATCGCTGTAGACTTGCTCCCGCTCGGCTTCCTTGATCCGCTGGAACAGCACCTGTTTGGTAGATTGGATGGCCAGCCGCCCGAAATCCTCGAAAGGCAGGATCACCTCCACCGTGTCGCCCGCCTTGGGATCGTCCAGATATTCCTTGGCTTCTTCCATGGTGATCTCCAGCCCCGGCCGGGTAATCTCCTCCACCACCTGCCGGGTGGCAAAGATCCCGATGTCGCCGGCCTCGTCCTCGACCTCCACTACGATGTTGTCGGAAGTGCCGAATCTTTTTTTGCAGGCCTGCAGCAGGCCCTCCTTAAGCTTCTCGATCACGAATTCCTTGTCCAGGTTCTTCTGGCGGGCTATTTCGTTCAAAGCCTCAATGATATCTATGTTGGCCACGGTCTTTCTCCAAAATATATTTTTTGTTTTTCAAAATGGTTTTTTCTGTTTAGCCACATAAAGCACAGAAGTCACAAAATAAACTCCTGGCCACGCCCCTTTTTTATGCGCTTCTTTGCGAGCATTAGTCAATCTATCTTTTGTTTACCCGATCCGACCTACTCTTATCCACAATAATACCGTATTCTTTCACCTTTTTTTAGTCCTCTGTGCTCCTTCGACACCGCTCAGTGCAAGCTTTTTGTGGTTGAATAATCATTCTGTCTTTTTATCTGAATTCTTCTCCAGCTCCAGCCGGGCCTTCTTGATCTGGGACAGCGGCAGCCACAGCGGCTCCTGCCCTTCCATTCTCAGCTTTACCATGCCCTCGCGGTACTCCAGTAGCCGGACGGTCAAATCGTAACTGCCGGACACCGGCTGCACCAGTTTCAGCCTGGCCAAACGCCCCAGGGACCTTTGGTAATCGCTTTCTTTTTGGGTCTTCTCCAATGAGTGTGGGTGATTTTAGGTGATTTTGGGCTACTTACAGGGGAGGAAGCGTGCAGGTCAGTACCTTCAACCGTAAGTATTCCTCGTCTCTCAAACCATACGCCCTGCGCTGAATAACCCTGA
>JACQXR010000011.1 GCA_016208585.1 candidate division TA06 bacterium
GTGTCCGCTTTGGTTTGGGAATAAGGGGCTCAACCCGTTGCCAGAATTCGTCGGAGACCGTCCATGATTTGTATGCTTTCATGCGGTCTATGGTATCATAAATCCATTATAAAAGCAAGATATTATTTACGGATAAGCTCTAAATATTGGAATAAAAGTAAAGAGCAAACGGCCTCTCTCCCTCTTGGGGAAAGAGCCTTTTTGATGTTTACCGTTTGGCGTTCACTGCCAATTGTTCCCTGTCGTCAGTCCAGATAGGTCCTCAGCCGTCCGCTCTCGTTGGCGTATTTGATCTTCTTCAGGGCTCGCTCCTTCAACTGACGCACCCGCTCCCGGGAAATGTTAAACTTCCGGCTGATGGAATCCAGAGTGCCCTCTTCGTTGTTCTCCAGGCCGTAATACATCTTGACGATCTTCTCCTCTCGGGGGGTCAAAAGCGACAGCACCTGTTTGATGTCGTGGCTCATGGTCTTGTTCTTCAGCACCTGTTCCGGCGAGGTATGGGCCTGGTTTTCCATGGTATCCCCCAGGCTCCTGCCGTCCCCTTCCAGGGATGGCCCATCCAGCGAGACCTCGTTGGAGGAGAACCCCAGTAGCTCGCTGACCTCGTCCTCGGGTATCCTGACCAGCTTGGAGATCTGTCGGGCCGAGGGCCGGCCGCCAAAGTTGGGACTCTGGGCCTGCAGCTCTTGGATGGCCTTGTTGATCTTGTTCAGATTGTCTATCCGGTTCATGGGCAGCCGCACCGAGCGGGTCTGTTCGGCGATGGCCTTGAGGATGGCCTGGCGGATCCACCACACGGCATAGGTGTTGAAGCGGTAGCCCTTGGAAGGGTCGTAGCGCCTGATAGCCCGCATCAAACCATAATTGCCTTCGTTGATCAGGTCGGCCATGGACATCCCCCGTCCCTGAAAATCCTTGGCCACGCTGACCACGAACCGGAGGTTGCTCTCCACTAACTTGTCCAGGGCCTTGCGGTTCCCGGACTTGGCCTTCAGGGCCAGTTCGGATTCCTGGGCTTCGGTTAGGACGGCCAGGCTGCCAATCTCCTTAAAATATATGTCCAGGGAAGGATCGTCGGCCACCGAGCTTATTTTCTTGTAATTCATTTTACCAGTTGGACCGTTTAACGTTTCACGTTTAATGTTAGTGAATACTTGGCTACTGTATAGTGGATAGTGCCTGTATCCCAGCTATTTTGGCTTCACAGCTATGAACAGGGTATTCTGGCCCCGCTTTATCAGGAACAGCACCGCCTTTTCTCCCCTGGTCTCTGATTTCCTCAAGCGATGATAGTCGGCCACCGTCTTCACTTCCCGGCTGTTTATCTTTTTGATGACGTCGCCTTCGGCCAGTCCGGCCTCATCGGCCGGGGAGCCGGATTCCAGATCGGCTACCAGCACGCCTTCTTTTTCCCGGATGCCGGCCCGCTGGGCCGTCTCAGATTCGACGGCCAGAACCTTTTTGATGCCCATCCAGGACTTGGATTCATTGTCTTCTTTGCCATTGTCCTTCTGGGCCTCTTCTCTCGGCAATTCCCCGAGGGTGGCCTTGATGGTCCTCTGTTTCTTTTCCCGGATGACCACGATGCTGACATCGGTTCCCACCCTAGTGTCGGCCACAACTTGGCGGAACTTGGCCACATTGGGCACTTCCTGGCCGTCAAATTTTATTATGACATCGCCTTCCATCAGACCGGCCCGGCTGGCCGGGGTATTGTCTTCAACCTTGGCCACCAGCACGCCGTTCATCTCCTCGATCCCCAGTCCTTCGGCCAAGTTCGGAGTTATCTCCTGGGGCAGTACGCCCAGATATCCCCGCACCACCTTGCCGTGATCGATCAGTTGCTCGGCCACTTTTTTAGCCAGGTTGATGGGGATGGCAAATCCTATGCCCTGCCCGGCAGGATTGATGGCGGTGTTGATACCGACCACCTCGCCCCGCAGATTGACCAGCGGCCCGCCGGAGTTACCGAAGTTGATGGAAGCGTCGGTCTGGATGAAATCCTGGTACATCGGCCCGCCGCCCTGGATGTCCAGCCCGGTCCGGCCCTTGTAGCTGATGATGCCCTGGGTGACTGTGCGCTCCAGCCCAAAGGGGTTGCCGATGGCCACCGCATAATCGCCCACTTGGATCTCATCGGAATTGCCCAACACGGCCACTTCGCTTTCCGGCAAATCGTCCTTTAGTCCCTTGAGTTTGATGACCGCCACGTCGCTCTTGGGGTCGGCTCCCACCACCTCGGCGGAGAATTCCCGGCTGTCGGACATCTTTACGGTCAGCTCGGGGTTGCCAGCCACTACATGGTTGTTGGTCAGGATGTAACCTTTTTTATCGATGATGAACCCGGAGCCCTGACCTTCGACCTTTTGCTGCTTTTTATCCGGTTCCATCCTTCTGAACTCGGGGAAGAAGTCCTTAAAAAAATCATCGTAGGGAGTCTGAAAATTATTCCGGTTACTTTCCACATAACGTTTGGATCTGATGTTGACCACCGCCGGGCCGGCCTTTTTGGCCACCGCCACGAACGGGCTTTGCAGGGCGGAGGCCAACGGAAGCGGTATGCTTTTCACCCCAGCGGCAGTCGCGAGATTTTCAGCGCCGCCCTTATCGGCCCGGGAAAACGGCGTCAGGTTGAAACTGGAGGCCAGGATGATTCCGGCGATTACGCAGGCAGCGCCCGCCAGCAATAATTTGAAGTTCCCCAATCCATTGTTATCGCGAACCATTTTCGTCTTCCCCTTCGATTAGATTTTGTGGGTGGTAACTAAGTATGAATACGCAGCCGGGCAATAGTTTGTTCCGGGTTTTGTTCAATCTCCATTATTACCCTAACCCCCTCTAGATTAACGCCTTTTTCCCTAATCAGATAAACGATCTGTTCCAGGGTCTCCAGGTCGTCCTGGGAATACATCCTGGTCCGTCCGCTTATTCGGGCTGGAGAAAGCAAACCCCTTCTCTCGTAGAGCCTTAAGGTCTGTTCGTGCAGTCCGCAAAGTTTGGCCACCACGCTGATGGTGTAGACTGGAGTATTGGGTTCTGGGCGCATCATTTATTATCCCCGAAGATGAGATGTTGAGAAATTCCGAAGGTGAGATAGCCAAAAAGATCCAAGCTTCTCGCCTTCTTGCCTTCATAAGTTCGCAGCGAACATTCGTTCGTTACTTGACCTCGATGGCAATCTCCTTGGGCTTTTCCTCTTCGGCCTTAGGAATGGTAATGGTTAAAAGCCCGTTTTCGTAAGAAGCCTTGGTTTTCCCGGAATGCACCTCGGTGGGAAGCCGCAACACCCGCTGGAACTGACCGTACATCCGCTCTATCCGGTGATAGGTTTTCTCCTTTGTTTCCTCTTCGTGGCGGCGTTCCCCGGAAATGGTCAGCATATCGCCGGAGATCTGGATTTTTATATCCTCTTTCTTCATCCCGGGAATT
Organism: candidate division TA06 bacterium; assembly: GCA_016208585.1. Lineage (NCBI taxonomy): Bacteria > candidate division TA06 bacterium. Next base: position 3,433 of record JACQXR010000011.1, read on the forward strand.
TCGGCTTTTACAATTATGTCCGTCTTGGTCTCTTCGATGTCTATCATCGGAGCCCACAAACCCTCGGACAGGCTTCTGCGGTCGGGTGCCCGGCCCAAGAAATCAGAAAAAAGTCGATTCATGTCATCCTGAAAGGAAGACAACTCGGTAAAGGGATAATACTTGATTAAATCTCTGCCCATTTTTGTTCCTCCTTATGTTTATCGTTTCATAATTATAACTGTTGAGTGTGTTTTTGTCAAGTGTTTTGATAATAAAATTTTTATTTTTGTGTTAAACCATTGTTTTATTTAGAGTTATAAATAATAATGCCCATAGGCAAGATAATAGATCAAAGGTAACAAAAAAGGCTGGAATGTTGACTCCAGCCTCTTTTGTTATTATGAGAAATTGCCTGTTTTACTCCATAACGATACTGCTTTGCCGCTAAAAGCATTTATCTTGACCTAAAAGTAAATGCTTTTCTCTGAATGGCACTTGCTTTATTGCCAAAAGCGTTTATTTTAGACCCCAAAATAATTACTTTATCAACAAATGTATTTACTTTATCGTTAAAAGCATCTGCTTTGACCTTCAAAGTATTTGCCTTGGCCATAAAAGCACAGATGATAGTCCCTTTCATTTAGGTATTTTGACGAAGAACCCCTTCGGACGCGGATAAACGCAGATAATATCGATCACTATCAGCGAAATCATCGAAAATCTGCGAAAATCAGCGTTCCATTACTTTTTAGTACTTTCTTCCTGAATGAGTGGGACAATCATTAAAGCACATCCTTTTACTCGCAAGGCATGTGTCTTTGTGTATTGCACCAGTAGCGTCCGGTTGTTTTTACAAGAAAATTGTAGAATGCAGATGGGGCAATGGTCTTAGAGGTTTCATCATGTAATCGATTTGAATTCAGGCTCAAAAATCACCCATTGATTCGCAAGGACTTATACCACGAAAAACTGAATTCAGGCTCAAAAATCACCCATTGATTCGCAAGGACTTATACCACGAAAAACGCCATTTCCATAATAACCGGACAGTAGTGGTATTGCACACTGTCTTTAAGGCCTTTATTAGAGCCAAAAATCGCGGGGATAAAACATATCTCCAAATAGTCAAAAACGAGCGGGTCAAGGGTCCGCCACGGCGGGTTAGGCAAAGCGGCCTAATGACCTTGGGCCAGCTGGACATCTTGCGACAAACCGGGCCAGTTGGATTCCCTTTTGCGTTCCGGCCTGCGGTTCACCCGGAAGCTGCAAGTATTGGACGCCCATGCCAAGGGTCTATATTTTAGAACCGGTGGCAGGTGTCAGGACATCGTTGACAGTCTTTAGTGGCTACTAAGAAAATCGGGCCGGCTTTGCTCTTTGATAAACTCTGGAAAGAGATCGGGATCAAAGATGTTATTGAGAAGTTCGCCCGGCAAAGGCGCTTTGAGTTTTCTTTAGAGCGGATCATCTTCGGCACGGTTCTCCACCGGCTGTTTTCTCCAGGCTCTGACCGGGCAGCAGAAAAATGGCTGGGAGACTATCGGATCGCCCGGGTGGACAAAATACCGCTGCGCCATTTTTATCGGGCCCTGGCCTGGCTGGGCGAAGCCTTGCCCGAAGGCAGCCATCCTCCTGGGTATCGGAAGGATGTTATCGCAGAGGAGCTTTTCTTCCGGCGAAAAGATCTGTTCGCCCAATTAAATCTGGTCTTTTTCGATTTTTAGGCCTAATTTCAAGCCGGGGAAAATTTGCCGAAAAATGTTGATTTAGAGTCTTGAATGGTTTGATTTAATATGATAAAATGAGCCTTTATAGTTTATAAAAAATCATCAAGCAATGCTATCAGCAGGAGTCGTATGAAAAAGGCCAAGGCAACGCCAAAGGCGGTCAAGGGCGCAGGGGACCAGGCGGTGAAGAAAGTCGTGGACCGGTATGCCGGAAACAAGGTGGCTTTGATCACGGTATTGCAGGAGGTCCAGGCCGAACTGGGTTACCTGTCGGGCCAGACCATAGCGGACATCAGCCGGAGCATGAAAATTCCGGCCAGCCAGGTCTATGGCGTGGCCACTTTTTACACCCAGTTCCGGCTGAAGCCGGCGGGAAAGCACCTGATGCGGGTCTGCCACGGCACCGCCTGCCACGTCAGCGGGGCGGTCAAAATAAGCCAGGCCATTGAAGACGAGCTCAAGGTGACCGACGGCGAGACCACCGAGGACGGAAAGTTCACGTTAGAGACGGTGGCCTGCCTGGGCTGCTGTAGCCTGGCCCCGGTGATGATGATAGACAGCGAGACCTACGGGCGGCTGACCCCGGACAGCGCCCGCAAGGCGGCTAAGGATTTCTAACTAATGGTGATTTACCCCGGGATTATTTCTATCCGCAGAGGCCTTTGCTATAGCTACTGCCTCCAAGGGAGGACAGACAAGGAAGCGTGAGCGAATTAACACAGATGGGTACTTTAATGAAGAGATATAATCTGTGAAAATCTGCGAAATCTGGGGATAGGTAAACACGGACCAATAAACTCTATTACCAGGAGTACTATCATGACCGGTTTAAAAAGAATATCATTGATAGGATTTTTGATCCTAGTCCTTGGCGGTCTGCTTTGGGCCCAGACCCAGGCGGACCAGAAGACCCTTTTCCCCGTCAACCAGCAGGGCAAATTCGGATATATCGACCAGAAAGGCCAGGTTGTAGTTGAACCCAATTACGACTGGGCTTTTGATTTTTCCGAAGGCCTGGCCCTGGTGAACATCAGCGGGGTGAAGAACGAATACGGCTTTGTGGTGGGGGGGAAGTGGGGGTACATCAGCTCCGACGGGGAGATGGCCGTTACCCCGCAGTATGACGACGCCAAGAACTTTTCCCAGGGGCTGGCCCTGGTGAACATCGGCGGCAAGACCATCGAGACGGGAATGATTTCCGGGGGCAAGCGGGGGTTCATCGACAAGAGCGGAAAGACCGTGATTGAGCCGCTGTACGAGGACGCCCGCAGTTTCTCAGAAGGGCTGGCCCTGGTGCGGCAGAGCGACAAATACGGTTTTATCGACCAAAGCGGCAAAGTGATCGTGCCGTTTCAGTATCAGGACGCCATGAGCTTTTCCGGCGGCCGGGCTTTGGTGAAGCAGGGCGACCGCTGGGGATTCATCAATAGAAACGGCGAGGCCGTGATCCCGTTGGTCTACCACGGGGCCCGCAGCTTCGTCAACGGCTTTGCCATCGTCCGGACCGAGGGCAAGTTCGGGTTCATAGATTCTGCCGGCCGGATGGCGGTGGCCCAGCATTATGACGACGCCGGAAACTTTTACCAGGGGCTGGCGGCGGTGAAGCTTAACGGTCGCTGGGGCTACGTGGACACCGCCGGGCAGCGGGCGATTGCCCCCAAGTACGCCGCGGCCTCCGGTTTCTGCGAGGGGCTAGCCTGCATCCGCATCGGCGGGAAGCGGGGCTACATCAACCGTACCGGCCGGATGGCCATTCCTCCGCGCTTTGACGGGGCCATGGACTTCTCCGAAGGGCTGGCTTTGGTGAACCTGGGCGGCCGGATGAACGAGAACGGCATCATCCAGGGCGGCAAGTGGGGGTTCATCAACAAAGCCGGGCAGGTAATAATCAAACCCCGGTTCGATTTCGCCTGGGATTTTAAGAACGGTTTGGCTATGGTCAACATGGGCGGCAAGATGAATTCTTTTGGCAACACCGAGGGCGGGGTCTGGGGCTACATCGACCGGACCGGGAAGTATATCTGGAAATCCGGGGAATAAACAAGCTACTTACCAGATTTTTATTAGGAAACCCTGCCTCCGCTAAAGCTTCCGCCTTCGCAAAAACTACGGCGGACCACCGCCACAACCCCGCCGGACACTGAGCATAGTCAAAGTGTGACGGGGCAAGCTGGGGCAGGCAAGCCGGCGGGCAGGCATGAAGCCATGAATATTTGTTTTCAATAACTTTTTATTCTAACTCATCCCCTCTGTCCCCTTCTCTTGGATAAATTAGGACTATCTTGAGGTAAGAGAAGAGGAAGCGAAGGGGTTGAGTTTGGAAATACTCAAGTTCTCGTAGTGCTTCCTGATATAGTTAGATGATCATTATTAATTCCGGTTCTCCGCGGTAAGTTGGTAATGACCTTAATACCCGAGTCTTCAAAAAAACAAATATATTACGGAGGGGAAAGTCTCTTGAGAACTGCTGCTGAAACCAAGAAAAATTCCTTAAAAAGCCCAGATTACCGGGTACTGGTGGGGTTGGGCAGCTGCGGGATCGCGGCCGGCGGCCGCAAGGTGATGGCGGCCTTAAAGGACGATATCAAAAAAAGCAAGCTTAACGTGGCCCTGGCCGAGACCGGCTGCGTGGGCATGTGCTACCGCGAGGTGCTGCTGGACGTTTACGACCAGAACGGAAACCTGTTCACCTACGGCAACATGACCCCGGAGCGCCTGCCCCGTTTCGTGGAGGAACATCTTATCAAACACCAGCCGGTGAACGACTGGTTAGTGCGGGCACATAATATGGCCCTTCCCGACGACAGTTTTTACGCCAAGCAAAAACGCATCGTGCTGCGCCACTGTGGGGTGATCAACCCCGAGAGCATCCAGGACTACCAAGCCCACCAGGGCTATAAAGCTTTGGAGAAGGCCCTGAAGACCATGACCCCGGAACAGGTGATCAAGGAAGTGCTGGACTCAGGCTTAAGGGGCCGGGGCGGGGCTGGTTTTCCCACCGGGCGCAAGTGGCAGTTCGCCCGGGACAGCAAGAATGACCAGAAATACGTGATCTGCAACGGGGACGAGGGCGATCCCGGGGCCTTCATGGACCGCTCGGTGCTGGAGGGCGATCCCCACAATGTGATGGAGGGGATGCTGATCGCGGCTTATGCCATCGGGGCCCAGGAAGGGTATTTTTACGTCCGGGCCGAATATCCATTAGCAGTAAAACGGCTGAAATTAGCCATCTCCGAGGCCAAGAAACACGGCCTGTTGGGCCAGAACATCATGGGGACCGGATTTAATTTTGAGATGAAGATCCAGGAAGGGGCCGGGGCCTTCGTCTGCGGCGAAGAGACGGCCCTGATGGCCTCGATAGAAGGAAAACGGGGGATGCCCAAGCTTAGGCCGCCGTTCCCGGCGGTCTCCGGCCTGTGGGGCAAGCCCACTAACATCAACAACGTGGAAACCTACGCCAACGTGCCCTGGATCATCCTGAACGGCGGGGCGGCCTTTGCGGCCCTGGGCACCGAAAAGAGCAAGGGCTCAAAAGTCTTTGCCCTGGCCGGGCAGATCGTGCGGGGCGGCCTGGTGGAAGTGCCAATGGGGATCACGATGCGGGAGATCATCTACGAAGTGGGCGGCGGGATCAAGGGCGGGCGCCAGTTCAAAGCGGTGCAGATGGGCGGGCCTTCGGGCGGCTGCATTCCGGCGGCCCTGGCCGACACCGTGATCGACTACGAGTCGGTGACCCAAACCGGAGCCATCATGGGATCGGGCGGCATGGTGGTGATGGACGACACCACCTGCATGGTGGACATCGCCAGGTTCTTTTTGGATTTCACCCAGAAGGAATCCTGCGGCAAGTGCACCTTCTGCCGGGTGGGCACCAAGAGGATGCTGGAAATATTGGACCGGATTACCAAAGGCCAGGGAGCGGAAGGCGACATAGAAATGCTGCTAGAGCTGGCCGACAAGATCAAGGTCTCCTCCCTTTGCGGGCTGGGCCAGACCGCGCCCAACCCGGTGCTGACCACCATCAAGTATTTCCGGGACGAATACGAGGCCCACATCAAGCAAAAAAAATGCCCGGCCCACAATTGCAAGGAGCTGCTGACCTACGAGATCATCGCCGACAAATGCGTGGGGTGCACGGCCTGCGCCCGGGTCTGCCCCTCCTCCTGCATCGCGGGTTCGGTCAAGAAGCCACATACAATAGACCAGGTCAAGTGCGTCAAGTGCGGCAGCTGCGCAGCCAAATGCAAGTTCGACGCGATCAGAGTCAGTTGACCTCACCCCGGTATTTTACTAATCCATAGCCCATACATTAATGTGTGGGCTATGGATGCCCAACGCAGGCAACCAAGGCCATTCATGGCCTTAGAGCAATCATCATCCAGGCGGTAAAAACAGAACAAAAAAACGGAGGACCAATGCTTAAAGCCGGCATCTTTCTCGACCTCGACAACCTGGCCCGCAACGGCGGCTGGGGCATCCGCTACGACGCCGTCAAGAACCTGGCGGTGGCCCAGGGCGCCGTGGTGCTGCGGGCCAACGTCTACATGGCCATCGACGAGGAACGCGAATCGCACGACTCAGCGCTGCGCCAGAAGCGCCGCGAGTACCGCGACGCCATCCGGCGCAACGGCTACCACCTGACCCTCAAGACCCTGCGGCGCTACACCAACGCCGAGGGCGAGACCATGGTCAAGGCCAACTGCGACCTGGAACTGGCGGTGGATGCGCTGCTCCAGTCCGACAATCTGGACTACATCCTGCTGGGCAGCGGCGACGGGGACTTTTTGCGGCTGGTGCGCGCCCTGCAGAATCGCGGCAAGCGGGTGGACCTGCTGTCGTTCGGCAACACCAGCGTCGAGCTGCGGCGCGAGGTGGACCACCACTTTTCGGGGTTCTTGACGCCCGGTGTCCTGCCGTTCGACGAGGCCGCGCCGAACCGGATGCGCGGGGTCATGGTCTCGGTCAATGAGGAGAAGGGCTACGGGTTCCTGACCGTTCGCACCGGACTGGGCATGTCGGACCAACGGGCCGACGTTTTTTGCCACATCGTCGACTTCACCCGGGACGGGGCGTCCGTTTCCAACGAGTATTTCGCGGCCTTAAAGGCGCGCGGCACGATCATCGAGTTTGACCTGGGCGATGGCGGCGCCGGCAAGTCCAAGGCGGTCAACGCCCACGAGTTCCGGTGGGAGGACCTGGCCGCCAGAAGCGCAATCAACGGAAGCGCTTCAATGTAATATAACCCCAATTGAAGAGCGATTTCAGTGAGGCCCTTCCCCAAGCGCGGCAGCTGCGCGGCCAAGCGCAAGTTCGACCTGTCCGCCGCACCCCGCCGGTAGGGGCCGACGGGCGCGATCAGGGTGAAATGACTTCATCAAACGTCGATCATCATCCGGGCGGTAAAACGATTTAACTAAGAGAGGAGAAATCATGACAATAATAATACCAAAAAACGAAAAGATAGAATTGCCAAAAGCGGTAAGCGAAAAATTCAAGGGGAAAAAGATAGAATTGCAGGTTACCAGGGGCGGGATTTTTCTCAGGCCGGTTGAGGATGCCATCAGGCAGGCAAAAGGCATGTTAAGGAACAGCGTTTTTTCGACCAGGCAATATCTGAAAAATAAAAAAGCAGATAAAGCCATAGAGCAATGAAAAAACAATTGTTCTTGACGCCTGCGCCCTGATAGCCTTTTTAAAAGAAGAAGACGGCGCGGAGACAGTTGAGCATTTGCTGCGCCAGGCAGAGGCCGGGAAAATAGACATTTTGATGCATTCAATCAATCTGCTGGAGATCTACTACGGCGTCTACCGGGCGGACGGGCCGGTCCGGGCTGAAACCTTGATGGAAGCAATATCAAGATTGCCGGTTACAGTTATCGATGCCCTTGCCGGAAGGCTGCTCAAAGAAGCTGGAAGGATCAAGGCCAGCCATGTCGTTTCACTGGCCGACTCCGTTGCTGTCGCACTGGCCATTGCCCGCAATGCCGAACTGGTTACTTCCGATCGCCACGAATTCGGGATTGTCGAAAAGAAAGAGGCGGTAAGGTTTTATTGGATCCGGTAGAAAGAATGTCCATGTTTTTGGTACGCTTTTCGTAATGCGCCATTTTCCATTTCAAGCGCCCGGCGCCAGCAATCAAAGGCTTCGGATGCCCAACGCAGGCAACAAAGGCCATTCATGGCCTTATAGCCGGGAGTACAAAATGCCTCACTCGTATTCCAAAATATGGGTACATCTGGTCTGGAGCACCAAAGACCGCCCGCCCTACCTTACGAAAGATATAAAGAACAAGGTGATCTTCCATATCAAGGAAAAAGCTAAAACCGAAGGGATATATGTTGATACCGTCAACGGCGTGGAAGATCATGTCCATTGTCTTATCGATCTCGGATTGAAACGCAGCATAGCGGATACGGTAAACCTGTTGAAAGGCGAATCGTCTCATTGGGTCAATGAACAGGCCTTAATGAAATTTCATTTCAATTGGCAAATTGGGTATGGCGCGTTTTCTTTGGGCGAATCACAATTGGATACTGTCCGGCATTATATCCTGAACCAGGAGGAACACCATAAGGTAAAAACGTTTGTGGAAGAGTTCGACGAATTGTTAAAAACATACAAGGTGGCCCATGATGACAAAAGGCCGTGAACGGCCTGTGTTGTGAAAAATCCCCTATCCATAGCCCATACATTACTTGTCCGCCGTAGCTTTAGCGTAGGTGGAATGTATGGGCTATGGAAGTGGCAACGATTCACCGCAATCACAAGAACATAACAAGGAAGCACAAGATGTCCGAAATAAAGATACAGCTCAACGGCAAAGAAGTTATCTGTGATTCCAGCCAGACAATTTTACAGGTGGCCGAGCAGCAGGGTCTGGACATTCCCAACATGTGCCACGACAAGAAGCTAGAGCCGTTCGGTTCCTGCTGGGTCTGCCTGGTGGAGGTGAAAGGGGCCCGGGGCTTCGTGCCCTCCTGCGCCACCAAGGTCTACGACGGGATGACGGTGGAGATAGACAACCAAAAGATTAAGGCCGCCCGGCAACTGGCGCTGGAACTGCTGCTCTCCAACCATTACGGCGACTGCATCGCGCCCTGCCAGGCCGCCTGCCCGGCCGGCTGCGACGTCCAGGGTTACACCGCGCTTTTAGCCAACGGAATGGAGGCCGAGGCCATCAAGCTGATCAAGGACACCCTGCCGCTGCCGGCCAGCCTGGGCCGGGTCTGCCCCCATCCCTGCGAGACCGAGTGCCGCCGCAACCTGGTGGAAGAGCCGGTGTCCATCTGTTACCTCAAGCGCCGGGCCGCCGACTTCGACCTCAACTCCGGAAAACCCTACCTTCCCAAGGTCGCTCCCGACACCGGCAAGAAAGTGGCGGTGGTGGGAGCCGGACCGGCCGGCTTAAGCGCCGCCTATTACCTGAGGCAAAAAGGCCACCAGGTCACGATATTCGAGGCCCTGCCCAAGCCGGGCGGCTGGCTGCGCTACGGAATTCCTAACTACCGTTTGCCTAAGGAGGTTTTGGACCAGGAGATCAAGACCATCACCGACCTGGGGATCGAGATAAAATGCGAGCAGACCCTGAATAAGGATTTTACCATTGAGTCCTTAAGGAAATCATACGACGCCGTCTTCCTGGGCTTCGGGGCCCACGCCTCCACCAGGATGGGAGTGGAAGGCGAACAGTCGGACGGGGTCTGGGATGGAATAGGGTTCTTAAAGAAACTGGCCCTGGGCCAGGAGATCAAGATCGGCAAAACCGTGGCGGTAATCGGCGGCGGCAATACCGCCATAGACGCGGCCCGGACCTCGCTGCGGCTGGGGGCCGAGGAGGTAAGCATAGTCTACCGGCGCTCGGAAAAAGAGATGCCGGCCAATCCCTTCGAGATAGAGGAGGCCCGGCACGAGGGGGTCAAGTTCAAGTTTTTAACCGCGCCCAGCCGGGTGATCGCTTGCACCCAGACCGAAGCCGGGGGGCTGATCTGCCAGAAGATGGAGCTGGGCGAGCCCGACGCCTCGGGCCGGCGCCGTCCGGTGCCCCAGGCTGGCTCGGACTACAAGGTGGAGGCCGAAACCATCATCGCGGCCATCGGCCAGGCCCCGGATCTCTCTGTGCTGGGGCCGAACCACGGGGTGGAGACCACCAAGTGGTCCACCATCAAGACCGACGAGCGGACCGGGGCCACCAATGTGACGGGCCTGTTCGCGGCCGGCGACCTGGTGACCGGAGCAGCCACGGTGGTGGAGGCCATCGGCGGGGCCCACCGGGCGGCCGAAGCCATCCACTCATATTTAACCACCGGCCAGGCTCTAAAACCGGTCAAGAACTTCAACATCACCAAGGGCAAGATCAACGAAGTGCCCAAGGAGCTTTTCGCCCACATTCCCAAGGCGGTCAAGGCCCAAATGCCGATGCTGCCCATCGCCCAGCGCCGCAACTTTGAGGAAGTGGAGAAGGGATTCGTCTCCACCGTGGCCGCGGAAGAGGCCCAGCGCTGCTTAGAGTGCGGCTGCGCCGACGTGGTGGAGTGCAAACTGCGGGATTACGCCACCCAGTACGAGGCTTCGGTCAAGCGCTTCATGGGCGAGGTCAAGAAACACCCCATCGACGAGAGCCATCCCTTTCTGGCGCGGGACCAGAGCAAGTGCATCCTGTGCGGGCGCTGCGTCCGGATGTGCCTGGAGGTGGTCGGGGCCTCGGCCCTGGGCTTCGTTTACCGGGGCTTTGGCACCATCGTGGCCCCGTCCCTGGAAAAACCATTCCCCGAATCCAGCTGCGTGTCCTGCGGAGCCTGCATCGAGACCTGCCCGGTGGGCGCGCTGGCCGAGCGTCCCCGCCACCTGAAACCCGCGCCCTGGGAGATGCCCAAAACCAGTTCGGTCTGCACCTTCTGCGGGGTGGGCTGCGGAATGGAGATCCACACCAAGGACAGCAAGGCGGTCAAGGTCACCGGTTTTCAGGAAAGCCCGACCAGCCAGGGATCATTATGCTTCAAGGGCAAGTTCGGCTTTGAACTGATTCATAGTCCGGAACGACTGACCAGCCCGTTAGTCAAACAGGGCAAGACCTTGGTCCCGGTGGAATGGAAGAAGGCCTTTAACCTGGTGAACGGGGACATAGACTCCATCGTTAAGAAACACGGGCCGGAAGCGGTGGCGGTGCTGGCTTCGGGCCGGACCTCGCTGGAAGAGGCCGAGGGCCTGCGTTCCTGGGCGGCCAAGAAGGGCGTAAGCAAGTTCTCCAGCCTGGCATACATTGGAGGCCGGGCGCTGGATCAATTGGAGAAAACATTAGGCGGGCTGAACGGCAAAAGCTATGCCAATCTGGGAAAGGCCCAGGCCGTGCTGCTTATCGGTTCCGATCCCTACAGCCAGCACCCGGTGTTCGGGCAGATTTTGAGGCAGGCGGCCAAGAAAGACGTGCTTGCACGCCAGAGTAACCCTACAAGTCAGCTGTTTCAGCACGCAGGCGTGCCGGTCTATATCTTATCGGAAAAGACCGGACCGTTGGTCGAGATCGCGGCCGGGCAGTTCACGGTAAAGGCCGGAGGGATATCTTCCGCCCTGAACGGAGCGCTTAAATCTCTGCCCGGCAATTCCAATCTGGCGGGCTTTGCCCAGTATAAAAAGGGTTTGGCCAAAATAACCGGGTCCGCGGTACTCAAGGAAAGCGGGCTGAAGAAGAGCGAACTGGAACAGCTTTCCCAGGTGCTGTCCCGGAATAAGAATCTTTTAATAGCCTTCAACGCCGAGCTGATAGACGGCGAGACCGCCAAGGCCATCGGCAACTTCCTGCTTTTGAACGAAACCCCGGAAAACTTCATCGCCTTAAGGGCCAAGGCCAATCTGAACGGGGTGGACCAGTTCGTTACCGTTCCGGCGGACGAAATCATCAAACAAATGGAACAAGGAATAATCAAGGCCGCGGTGCTGTGGAACGAAGATCCCTTGGGTTCACTTCCCGAAGGCAAAAAACTGGCCAAGGCGTTTTCCAAGCTGGAGAAGTTAGTAGTTGCCGACCTGTTCCTGACCGGGACCGCCAAGACAGCCGACATAGCGCTGCCCACCTGCGCCTTTGCCGAACAGGACGGCAGTTTCATCAATTCCGAGGGGCGGCTGCAGCACTTCAAGCAGGCGGTTCAGCCGGTCTGCGGAATGACCTCCAAGCAGATCATCTCCGAACTGGGCGGGACGGCCCTGCCGGGCATGCCGGCCGAGAAGAAGGGGGCCAGGCAGTTCCTGGCGCCGGAGCTCAAGAAGACCAAGCCGGTCAAGGAAGGATTCTGCGGCGATGTGCTGGAGAAGATGGTCTGGGAGTTGAAGAAGAAAGAGGGGCTGCTGAAAGAGTAGTAATGACTTCACCGGAACTCAACCCACTTCGGCTCTGCTCAGCGCAAGCCTATCTCCCCTTCTCTATAAAGAGAAGGGGACGGGGGATGAGTTCTAAAGAAAATTGATATTTGCAAAGGGGCTGGCATTTTATGCCAGCCCCTTTGGTTGTATATTATTAGCCCAGCCCTTCCGACTACGCACAAAGCTTCGTCGAATAAATTTGCCTGGGCTAAATAAATAACCGTTACCGGGAATAATTCCGCCTCTCCCGACGTATATATAAACAGCCAACCAAAATCCAAAATAATTAAAGGGAGAAGAAAAATGAAAAAGCTGACCCTGATAGCCCTGACGGCGGCTTTAATCCTAAGCTGCTTCAGCTATCTGCAGTCCCAGCAGACCGGGAGCGTGGCCGGGACGGTCACCGATGCCAAGACCGGCCAGGCAATATCCGGGGCTGCGGTCAAGATCCTGAATTCACAATTCAGCGCCTTCATTGACAACCAGGGGAAATATCTGATGGCTAACGTGCCGGCCGGAAAATACTCCCTCCAAGCCTCGGCTCCCAATTATGATTCCCAGATCAAGAAAAATATCACTGTCAAGGCAGGCGCGACTCTTACTGTTGACTTCAAACTTAAACCCCCGGTCCCGGCAAAAGACGAGAATAACCGGCTGGCTCTGGACAAAGCCATGAAATGCAGCGAACAGGCGGCAGCCCCCTGCATGTCAATCGGTTCCGGCATGGTTTACCGTGGGGTTCCGGCCGATTTCAACACCGAGGAATACTCCAAGATAGACGAGAACACCTTCAAGCAGGTCAAAGCCGATCCGCTCTCCACCTTCTCCATCGACGTGGACCCGGCCAGCTACGCCAACATGAGGCGGTTCCTGAACTCCGGCCAGCTGCCGCCCAAGGACGCCGTCAGGATAGAAGAACTGATCAACTATTTCGACTATGCCTACGCCCAGCCCGATGACGGCCGGCCCTTTGCGGTGCATACCGAAGCGGCCGAGTGCCCCTGGAACCAGGGCCACCGTTTGGTGAGGATAGGCCTGAAGGGCAAGGAAATTGCGCTGGACAAACTGCCGCCGACCAATCTGGTCTTTTTGCTGGACGTCTCCGGCTCGATGCAGGACCCCGCCAAACTTCCGCTCTTAAAATCGGCCTTTAAACTGCTGGTCAACCAACTGCGGCCCCAGGACCGGGTGGCCATAGCGGTCTACGCCAGCGCCGAGGGGCTGGCCCTGCCCTCCACTCCGGGCAGCGATAAGAAAACTATCCTGGGAGTGCTGGACCAGCTGGAGGCCGGAGGCTGCACCGCCGGGGCGGCCGGGATCCAATTGGCGTATAAGACGGCAAAAGAGAACTTCATCAAGAACGGCAACAACCGGGTGATCCTGGCCACCGACGGGGATTTCAACGTTGGAGTCTCCTCCACTTCGGAACTGATCCGGATGATCGAGCAGAAGCGGGAAGAAGGCATCTACCTTTCGGTGCTGGGCTTCGGCGCCGGAAACTTAAAAGACTCGCGGATGGAACAGCTGGCCGACAAGGGCAACGGCAACTACGCCTACATCGACAACATCACCGAGGCTCGCAAGGTGCTGGTCAGCCAGATGGGCGGCACCCTGTTCACCATCGCCAAGGACGTCAAGATCCAGGTGGAGTTCAACCCGGCCCGGGTCAAGGCCTACAAGCTGATCGGCTACGAGAACCGGCTGTTGAACAAGGAAGATTTCAACGACGACAAAAAGGACGCCGGCGAGCTGGGCTCGGGCCACACAGTGACCGCGCTTTACGAGATCATCCCGGCCGGTTCACAGGAAGAGGTTCCGGGGGTGGATCCTCTAAAGTACCAGGAGACCAAGGTGTCATCTGCTGCCTCCAAAAGCCCGGAGCTGATGACGGTGAAACTGCGCTACAAACTGCCGGCCGAGAACGAGAGCAAGCTGATATCCAAAGTAATTATGGACCGGAACGGCGAGATAGCGGAGTCATCCGAAGATTTCCGTTTTGCGGCAGCGGTGGCCGAGTTCGGCCTGTTGATCAGGGATTCCGAGTTCAAGGGCAAGTCATCTTATGGACAGGCTCTGGCGCTAGCCCGCGGGGCCAAGGGGCAGGACAAGGAGGGTTACCGGGCCGAGTTCATAAAGCTGGCTGAGACAGCCAGACTATTGGCTCAGAACCAGGACTAAATAAATTCGGGGAAAATATTAAAGGACGGTCATTTTTGACCGTCCTTTTTTTCTTGACTTTGGCCCAAATTTACGTTATCTTAATATTTTGTCTTTGGCAGCTATCCTTCTCATAATTTAGCGATGCCATGAATGACATCGCTAGCGCAAGTTTCCTAGTTATTTGTAAAAACAATTCACAACTGCTTGTTATTCAAGGTGTTTTAAAAAACAAAATGTATTATACAACTGATAGTTGATATTTTTCCAAATCAAAAAGAGCACACAGTTTCTGTTGTGTG
>JACQXR010000012.1 GCA_016208585.1 candidate division TA06 bacterium
GGGGGTAATCCCTGATCCCGAAACTTTTGGCCAGATTCTCCTGCCGCTTGCGGCCCCGGCCGGAGAAATCGTAGAGCTTGTCCCGGTCCACCCAGCCCTCCCGCTCCGGTTTGACAGGCGCCAACAGTTTTGCAGATAAAGGCCGCAGGATCAGATCCCGGTCGGCCGACAATTTCAATACCGCGTTCAATCCTCCCTTGGTCTGGGACATGGGCCGCTCTCCCAGCACTTCCCCGGTGATCAGGAATGAGGCCCCGTGCTTCTCCAAAAGGCCGTGGGCGGTCCTCAGCATCAGCCCGTGGCAGTCAATGCAGGGATTCATGTTGCCGCCGAATCCGTAATGGGGGTTTTTCATCATCACGAAATATTCATCGGTAAAATCGTGTTCCACCAGGTTTATTCCCAACTGGGCTGCAGCTTTGCGGGAATTGGCGGCACCAAAGAACGGGGTGACAAAAGTAATACCTATTACTTCGATTCCCTGTTCCTTGATGACCCGGGCGGCCAGGATGCTGTCCAGGCCACCGGAAAGAAGGGATAAGGCTTTCATGATGCTATCTTGTAAATAAATGATATCTTTTGATAAACTTTCAGCCTTTCCTTTTGCCGGCGATATACAGTCCCTTCGATTGTTCTACTCTGAATCCAATTTTTGGTTTTGTTTTTTCAGGAACATCCAAAAGCCGGCGAATAGCTACAAAGACTGTCTTAAATTGGCTGTCGTATCTTTTTTCCATTTCCGCCAATTTGCAGGCTAAATCGTTGTTGGAAAGCGTCATCTCGCGTAAACGGACAAAAGTCCGAATAATCTGAACGCTTACTTGAACGGCTTTGGCGCTGTTCAATACGTTAGCCAGCATCAAGGCGCCATATTCGGTAAAAGCAAAGAGAAGGTACGGTGAATATTTGAGCTTTTTAAGGTGGTCGCATTTTGCGACCACCTCGGCCTTTTCCGGAATCTTGAATTCAGATATGAATATTTATTGCTGGTCTTTGATCCTTTACCAACATCGCGATGCCATGAATGACATCGCTGGATATCATCAAGTCTCTTTGAGACTAACACGGCAGGCCTCCCAGGGGCCTTGAGGGACGCCAGCGATAGCCTTCAGGCATCGCTACCTTTGGCCAAAACACAATCGGTCCAATCTCAATGATCTCACGAAAAGCTCTTCAGCCTCTCCCCGGCGTCATCTTTGCCCACTATGGCCTGCAGCGCCTTGGGAATTATTGAGATGTCAAACCGGTTGACGTAGGGCCACAGCTCGCCGTCCACCTGGGCCGACATCGGAATATCGGATTCTACCGTCACCTTTGTCAATTTCCCCATGGTTATCTGCCGTAATTGGGTGTGCTTACCCTTGAAGGTCTTGGGCACGTGGAGGAAAAATTCCAGCCAGTTGAGTTTATGGATCAGGCAGATATCCAGCAGACCGTCGTCCGCTTTGGCATCGGGGTTCAGGTAATATCCGCCGCCTACGCTCTTGCCGTTGGTGATCTCGGCCAGCAGGGCCTGATGCCAGATCTTGCCCTGTCCGAAGTCAAAGGACATCCGCTGGCCCTTATAGCGCAGCAGGGCTTTGAAGGTGGCATAGAGATATAGCTTCAGGTCGCGCAGTCCCTTGATCTTCTGTTTCTCTATGATCACTTCTCCGTCCAGCCCAATGCCCACGCAGTTGAAGAAATAACGCTCCAGCTTTTTCCCGCCGGGCAGGGGCGAGCTGACCACTCCGGCGTCCACCATCATGGTCTGCCGGTCCCTGATGGCCTCCACCGCCTGGGGAATGGAACGACCGATCTTCAGAGACTTGGCAAAATCGTCGCCCGAGCCCAGGGGGATCATGCCAAACAGGGCCTGGCCGCCCACCAGTGCCCCGGCCACTTCCCCGGCCAGGCCGTCGCCGCCGGCCGCCACGATCAGCTGAAAGCCACGTTCAATGGCCTCCCTGGCCAGCCGGGCCCCGTCGCCTTCGTGATCGGTCAGAGCCAACTCAAAGTTAAGACCGTAGGCCGTGAACAGCGACCTTATCTGCTCGGCATGCCTGGCCGCCTCGCCGCCGTGGGCCTTGGGATTCAAGATCACTTTTATACGCATCTCTTACACTATAGAATATGGAATATTGAATTTTGAATATTGAATTTGTTTTAAGACTGCGGGACTTTCATCAAAATGCTTTTTCTGATGCTGGACATATAACCTTCCAACATCTTGCTCACGATATCAAGATCGTCACTCAATTTATCGCTGTTGCCGTAACCCAGATCAGCCGCCAGGATCAGATAATATCTAACTTCTTCCAATGACCCCTGGGAAATGTTCATATAACGGACTTTGTCCGGTTTGCTTTTCTTCTTGAACCCTTCTGCAATGTTAGCCGGGACAGAAATGACCGCCCGTCGCAGTTGCGGTATCAGACCAGTAGCGTCCGGTTGTTTTTACAAGAAAATTGTAGAATGCAGATGGGGCAATGGTCTTAGAGGTTTCATCATGTAATCGATTTGAATTCAGGCTCAAAAATCACCCATTGATTCGCAAGGACTTATACCACGAAAAAGAGGTTTCATCATGTAATCGATTTGAATTCAGGCTCAAAAATCACCCATTGATTCGCAAGGACTTATACCACGAAAAACGCCATTTCCCATAATAACCGGACAGTAGTGGTATCAGACAATACATTTCTTTTCCGGGGAAGTTATCAGAATAACGGTATACGGCTAACACCAATTGGTGTGCCTTTTGCCAGACTATCAGGTCTCTGAAAGATTTTGCTGGTTCCATCATCACACACTCCTCTCAATTCAATATTCAATCTTCAGTATTCAGTATTCTGGGGTTAGATCTCAGCTATCGCTTCGATCTCTATCTTCGCGTCTTTGGGCAGCCGGGCCACCTGGAAGGCCGAGCGGGCCGGGGGCGCCTGCTGGAAGTACTCGCCGTAGACCTCGTTCATGGCGGCAAAGTCGTTCATGTCGGCCAGGAACACAGTGCACTTGATCACTTTCTTGAGATTGGAGCCTCCGGCTTCCAGCACGGCTTTCAAATTTTCCATCACCTGCCTGGTTTGGGCCTTGATGTCGCCTTCCACCAACTGGCCAGTCTTGGGGTCCAGCGGGATCTGGCCGGAAGTGAAGACTAATTTGTTGTCGTATTGGACACCCTGGGAATAGGGCCCTATGGCCGCCGGGACCTTGTCGGTTTTGATGGGCTGACGCATGATATTTCTCCTTATATCGTTGTGTGTTCTATTTTATCGCAAAGTTTGTCCATCTCTTTTTGGGTAACAACAGTTTCGTGCAATGAGGTGGCTATTTTGCAATATGTTTGGATTTCCTCTAATGACAATATCCTGCCCTTCCTGTCCTTTAGCCACTTATGACAGACCTGGTAACCGCCTATTTGATATTCGTAAATATTTTGCGAAAGGCCGGAGAAATATTGAGTTTCGTTAATGTATAGTTTGGAGATATGTTTTATCCCCGCGATTTTTGGCTCTAATAAACATAGACGGCTTCAGATTCTTCCATCACAATTATAATCATAAAGATAGGCATTGTCAAGGCATTATTGCGAGGTAACCAAATATCGTGGCACTACATTTGGAGCCACCAATAATTACCACCCGAGTAAAATCAAGGGTTTACAGGTTATATGGGTTGAAAAAATATCGCAAAGTGTTTAAGATCTGTGTTGATGTTACTGGATTGTCATTAAAAGAATCAGATCACCATCATAGCATCGCCGTAACTGTAAAAACGGTATCTTTGTTTTATCGCTTCCTGATAGGCCTTCATCACGTTCTTCCTACCGGCCAGAGCCGACACCAGCATGATCAGGGTGGATTTCGGCAGGTGAAAATTGGTGACCAACGAGTCCACTATTTTGAACTGATACGGCGGGTAGATGAATATCTCGGTCCAATCGGATAATTTGCCGCTATGCCCAAAACTCTCCAACGCCCGGCTGGTGGTAGTTCCTACGGCAACTATCCTCCGATTTTCCATTTTCGCTTTACTTATTTTTTCCCCCACTGCCGGGCTGATATTATAAAACTCGGCCTCCATTTTATGCTCCCGTATATCCTCGGCCTCCACGCCCTTGAAGGTTCCCCAGCCCACGTGCAGAAGGATCTCCAATATTTTGATCCCTTGGTTTTTTATCGAAGCCATCAGTTCCGGAGTAAAATGCAGGCCGGCTGTAGGCGCGGCCACCGCGCCCTTTTCTTTTGCATATACCGTCTGGTAGCGGTTCCTGTCTGCTTCCCTGGGCTGACGGTCTATGTAGGGCGGCAACGGCACCTGACCAACTCTTTCCAGGATTTGATAGAAATCTCCCCGGTAGCCGAATTTAACCAACCGCTGTCCGCCTTGGCGGTACTCGGCGATCTCCGCCTCCATCAGGCCACCTGAAAATTCCACCCTGGCTCCCGGCATCAGCCTGCGGCCCGGCCGCACTAAGCAGTTCCACAGGTTATCGGATTCCTGCCTTAGTAATAAAATCTCCGCTTCCCCGCCGGTTTGCATTTTGTGCCCCATCAGCCGGGCCGGGATCACCTTGGTATTGTTGACCACTAAGATATCTGATGGCTTCAAATACTCAACGATATCGCTGAACCGGCGATGCTCTACCGGGCCGTCACTACGATTTAGGACCATCAGCCTGGAGGCGTCGCGCTTTTTGGCGGGATGCTTGGCTATCAGTTCCTCGGGCAGTTGATAATCGAATTCCGAGAGTTTCATTGGTCTCTTGTCTGTTGGGTTTTGTTATTGATGATTTATTATAACACAGGACTGTGCTATGTTCAATTTATAAAAAAGACGCCAAAAAAGGCGCCTTCAAAAAAGCCAGGCTTATACAAAATCCGTGCAAGTCCGCGTCCTATTTTTTCCTCCGCACACCGGACAATTCTGCAGGCTGGGCGGCATCTCTAGCCCGGCCGCTTCCATTAGTTTTTTATCCGTCAATATTTTTCCGGTCGGGCCATCCGAGATTATCCGTCCGTCCTTGATTATTATGGTCCTTTGACACAGCTCCAGCACCATGTCCAGGTCGTGCGAGGCAATTATCTTGGTATGCTCAAAACCGTTTAAGATATTTATCAACCGCCGCCGGGATCTGGGGTCCAGCGACGAGGCCGGCTCGTCCAGCATCAGGATGTCAGGCGACAGGGACAGCACCGTGGCGATGGCCGCGGCCCGTTTTTCCCCGGCCGATAGCTTGAACGGCGCCCGGTTTTTAAGATGCGCGATGCCGACCTTTTCCAGGGCCGAGGCCACCCTCTGCTCCACCTGGGCCTCGTCTATCTTCAGGTTGCGGGGACCGAAGGCCACGTCGTCAAAGACCGTGGCCATGAAAAGCTGGTCGTCGGGGTTCTGGAACACCATGCCCAGCCGTTGCCGGATCAGGTTTAGCGTGTCCTTATTGAGTTTGACCTCGCCGATGACCACCTCTCCCTGCGAAGGCGTCAGGATGCCGGTCAAAAGCAGCAACAAAGTGGATTTTCCCGCCCCGTTGGCACCGATGATGCCCACCGATTCTCCGTGGTGAATGCGGAAGGATATCCCGTTGACTGCCTGGTAGCCGTCGGGGTAGGAATAAAATAATTCTTTTGCTTCGGTGATATGATGGCTCATTTTGCGGCTCCTGTCAGCAGATTGCCCAGCCATAAGGGAAGGTTTACCGCCCTCGATGCGACAAAAAATGTTCCCCAGCTCATGACATACAAAAGGTCGCCAAGTCCCGGCCGGGACGCTTTCCCGGTGTTGTACTCGCCAGTGAATCCCCGCAGACACATGGCATCATAGACTCGCTGTGCCCTGTCAATAGTCCTCAGCAGGATCTGCCCTAGCAAGGGGCCCCATACCTCCCGCTTGAGGCCCTTGGGGTTGAAGGCCCGGAGGGCATAGGCCTGCATGGTCCGGGCGGCCTCCTCCGATAGTACTGAAATATACCGGTAGGTCAGCATCAACTGTAGTACGAATATTTTAGGAACCTTCATTTTCCTCAGAGAAAGTGCTATCCCGTTCATCCCGGTGGTGGCTATCAGCAGCAGGGCCGAGGCCACCGCCAGGCTGCCTTTTAAGACGATGGAAATGAATATCAGCCAGCCGGAAGATACGGCATATCCCAGAACGGTTGTTGTACCGTGATCAAACAACGGATTCAAAAGGCCTATGCCCACTATCATCGGTTCGATGTACAAAAGACGTTTTAACAAAGGGCCGGCCGGAATTTTCGCTGCCGCAGCAACGAATACCGGGAAAAATACAAATGGCAGCAGGGCAATTGTGGCATACTTGTCGTAGGAGACCAGCAGTACCGTGTAGACCAAAGTGGCCAGCAGCTTCGCCAAAGGATGCAGCTGATGGATGAACGAATCCCGATGGGCCAGTTCATCGAACTGTCTGATGTTGTATATGGCGTTTACAATGTTGGACATATGATCGCTTAAATATTTTGTCAACAGGGAGCCAAGCCGCAGATAAATTATCTGGGAACAATGTTGTATATCTCTGCTATTTTTGCTGGCTATTATACCATGAAATATAGTGGGTTTGCCGAAAAAAGGCGGGATTTTCATCCCGCCCCAACATTAACAAATATTACTGTTCCGCCCTTTTTTGAGGTTTCCCGAGCGCTCTGACCAAGAAGCCCATGAAAGCCGCCAGCAACAGGGTCATCGAGCCGCCCACCAGGCCGGAGACGCTGGTTCCGACGTTTATCGCCGGCCATTTTTCTTTAGCAGCCTCGTTAGCCGGCTCGCCCTCTGCCGCCTTGAACCCGTAATCCGGCAAGAACGCTGTCTTCTCCCGCACCGCGGCCAGTTTTTCATGAGTGGGATCGGTGGACTCCAATTCTTCACTGCCCGAGGTCTTGAACATGGACCATTCCAGCCCGTCGGGGTGGGACGAAGCAAACCAGGAAAGCACCGCCCCGGTAAACACCGACACCGCGGCCAGCCCTATCATCACCTTTTTGAGTGATAGATTGCCCAGGGGCTGGTTCAGAGACGCCTTTTCCAGTATCTCCGGCCTGGCTTTCCAGACGAACGATATCACGGCCGCTGTCACTAAGCCCTCCACGATCCCGATGGCCAGGTGGATGGGCTGCATCAAAAGCACGAAGGTTCCGAAGGGCAATTCGGTCTTGCCGGAGAACAGGGTCTCCAGCACCACCCCAAAGGCTCCCAATTGAAGCCCCACCACCGCCGCAACTATTGATGCTATCATAATCCGCTTGGCGGAAAATTCTTTTCCGATTATTTTTTTGTAGATCAGCGGGTAGACCAGAAAGCAGGTGAATAAACCGAGGTTGAAGATATTTGACCCCAAGGCCAGCAGGCCGCCGTCGGCAAAGAACAGAGCCTGGATGGTGAGAATGGAGGCCATGGTCAGAAACCCGGCGTATGGTCCCAGCAAAATGGCCAGCATCAGTCCTCCGCCCAAATGGCCGCTGGAGCCGGTCCCGGGGATGGAGAAGTTGATCATTTGGGCGGCAAAGATAAAAGCTCCCATTACGCCCATCAGGGGAATTTTTTTCTGGTCAATGTCTTCCTTGACTTTTTTAATGGAATAAGCGGCCACACCTGCGGTGGCGGCCCACATTGCTCCTCCCACTGCCGGGGAAAGCAGGGCATCTGCTATATGCATGGGTCAAATCTCCTTTGAATATCTGTTATTTGGTTTTGGTTACGATGTAGATGTATTTCAGCGGAACATCGCCCGTGTTTTGCACGTCGTGTTCCGTGTGCGGCGGGCAGTAGACCGCCTGCTCCCGATGGATCGGGATGCTACCTTCCGCCCCCAGCATTTCTCCCCGACCCTCCAATACTATGACCAGTTCTTCATAATCCCCGGTGTTGTGCTTTCCCACCGAAGCCCCGGGAGCCAGAATTACCAAACCGGAATGTAGGCAATGGTTCTGGGGAGGTCCGCCTAAAAGCCTTTTATACTGCTCTTGGCTGTCGAGCGGAATGGAAAAGGTTTTCTGTTCCATCAACGGAGAGCCTCCTGAAGCGCCGTCAGGTTCCTCTCCATGGCCGTGATGTAATAGTCCTGATCGTCCATGGGGCCGGTGACCACTGGATCCAAGATGTAGACCTTGGCCCTGGTCTCTTTGGCTATCATCTGGGCGGACTTGGCCGGATACTGGGGCTCGGCAAAAAGCGCTTTGACCTTGTTGTTTCTCACGATCTCGATGGTCTGGGCCAGTTCTCCGGCGCTGGGTTCGGATCCCGGCTCCCGTTCAATGACCGCCACGATGTTCAAACCGAACTCCCTGGCGAAGTAGGGAAAGGCTTCGTGAAAAGTGATGATGTTTCTATTCTTTACTCCCTTAAGGGCCAGGTGCATCCTGTTCCTCAGCGAATCCAGCCGGGCAAGGTAGCTGCCGGCATTGTTGCGGTAATAGCCGGTATGCTCCGGGTCGACGTTTCCCAACCCGGTGGCGATGTTGCGTACCTGGGACATGGCCCCTGAAACGCTGGCGAATATATGGGGGTTGGGCGTCCCCTGGTACACGATCAGATCAATGCCCTGGCTGGCGTCTATCATCGTCAGTTTCGGGTTCTGCCTTATCGCATCGTCCAGGAATGATTCCATCCCGGCGCCGTTGATCACCAAGACATCAGCCTGGCTCAGGGTTTTCATATCCTGGGGGGTCATCTGGTAGTCGTGCAGACAGCCGGAGAATGGCGGAGCCATGTTAACCAGCTTTACCCCCGGAACATCCTTGACGATATTGGCTGTCATCAAATACATGGGATAGAACGAAGTGACTACGGTCAGCCGGGCCGCCTCTTCCTTCTTTGCGCAACCGGTCAGAAAAAGCCCCGCTGATAATAATGACAGAATCCAGGTTCTCATTTGTTCTCCTTGTTAATTAAAATCCCGCGGTGATCCCGGTGGTAATGGCGGTCTTGGGCCCGCGCTGGTCGTGCATCCGGAAACCAATATCCCAGTCAACCGGACCGAGGGTCACCGAGCCCCCGATCAAACCGCTGTTCCCCAAAACTTCGGACCGGTCGTCAACCATCTCGCCGTTGAGTTCCCCGCAGATCCGGAATTTCTCCCTGAAGGTATATTCGGCCGCCAGCGATGTGCCGATGCTGCCCTTGACCAGGGATTCACCCGATGCATTATAACCCAGGTTATAATGCAGGCCCAAGTTCCCGTATACACGGCTGAAAATGCAGTTGAGGCCGTAGCCGGCAGATCCGGTCTCGAACCCGGCGCTTACCGAGATGTCCGGCAGCCTGGGTTGTTCTTTGAGCAGGGCCAGTTTGAAGCCCACTTCCAGCGGGGACATTCCCCAGCCGATTGTATTTCCGTCAGCATCTTTGTCGGTACTGTGGGAAAATCCCAGCCCGAAATCCAGGCGGTCGGTCAGGCCGTGTTTTAAGGCCATGCCCGGAGAATGGCAAACCCCCTCCGGACGGTACTGGCAGTAGTCGAATGACATTTCCGTTTCGGATTTTCCTTTCTCTACCGTTCCGGCGTCGTCGGTGTCCAGCGGCCGGGCGGCCCACAGCGGGGCGGTTAGAGCCATTGCCAGCAGGGCAAACAGTGCCAGGTAAATAACTGGTCTTTTCATTGATATCCTCCTTATGTTTATGTGTGTTTTTTATGAAATAGTTTAATAATAATGGGTAACCGGCAAAATGCCCTTAAGTTTATTATACGCTTTAGCGCCTTGTTCAACGCATCTAAACAATATGTCTGAATCTATAACCCGGATGCCTTCAAGTTTGGATACGCCGTAACCAAAAAGAATTTCGCTCATCGGTGTGCTTGGCCCCAGAACAATGCATTCCTTGCCTTTTGAAAGCTCTAAAAGTCTGGGGAGCGATTTATTGATAATGGAAGAAGCTGAAATAACAACCATATCTGAGAAAGGTATGACTTCCTCGGCGGCAAAAGAAGGAAGTTCATCGTTAACGAGTTCTATTTCCAAGCAATGCGTCGCATGCGCGACCTTGCGAATTTCATCATTGCATGAGAACCGGCCGATGATACTAACCGTTTTCCCTTTTGCCGCTTCCATTATATATGGATTAATGCTGCCCGGTTCTCCGAGAGGGTTAAGCAATGAATTGATGGTCGCAAGGCCCAGCGAAGATTCCGGATTATTCCATGATATTACGCGTTGAGCCAAGGACAGAGCGCTCCTGCCGATTAAATTTCCGGCATCGGCTATTTCCTTACTGTAACTGGCGCGAATATTGTGCGCCATGCCCACGTATCGGCTTTCTACAACAGTCCAATGAAGGCCGACACAGACCCTTCTTATGGGGCAATCGCACTTGGGGAGGCTGGCCAGAAGGTCGTTGATTAATTTCATTTTGCTTGCTCGTTGGTTTTGTAACCGTACAGTTTTCAGGCCTCTTGGCATTTTTACTATGGCATAAATTGATATAATGTTTTCCTTCACAAACCGTCCATTTTGGACACTTTGTGAACCAATGCCATTTTACTCCAAGAAACCTGTATTTACAATCATTTTAAGGTTTTTTTAAAGCCCTTTTATGCATTTTTGAGGTTTATACACCACCAAACTTATAGGCTTTTTCTATAGTCCGGGCTAATTTAAATCCAATTCCTGCTCCGATCAGCGAACCGATTATGCCTTGAGATAGCTGAACGGCGATATACCATGAGGCATAAAATTTATGCCAGATAAAAGGCCCGGCAATATAATAGAAATAAAGATACACTATTGCGCCACGCAGGGCCCCCGCCGTCAAAGCATTGAACAGGCTTTTCGCATAATTATTGGAAACCAAGAAATATATCTCCAGAATAAAACCGGTAACGAGCATATAAGGCCACCACAGCGGATTTATTCCCGTGCTTATAATTTGGGCAAACAGGCCATTTCCGAAGATCAGCAGGGTTGTTGTTCCAGTTTTGGGTATTAATCTGATCCCGATAATCAGAATGCAGGTATAGGGTATTGAAAATGCGAACGAATGGATGAAAGGCAGCTTGCTTAACCCCAATTTAAAAGGCAAAATTGCCGCATATAAAAGACAGATAAACAGGGAAATGGTCACCAGATCCGTAGTAGTAAAAAATTGAAATAACCTTCTATAAAACCCAAAATAAATAATTATCATTAAAAGAAAAGCTATAAGAAAAAAGGACAAAACAAAAAGCGCCATTGGTGAATTCCTTCTACTTTTGCCGCTTCGACTACAGGGCAACCAAAACGCCGGCAATTAAAGTAACGTTAAAATGCCCAAAGCCATGAAATCGGGATGAGAAAATTTTAACTGCCGCACCGGAATTCTTCTCCCGGAATAACCCCTGACCTCGGCGGCCAGCGCCAATTGTCTGGCATTTCTTAAAGTATTGATTATCAGGGGCGTCATAAGGTGACGAAACGCTTTTATTGCGCCATTTACGCCTGCCGGCTGCAAGCCGCGCAACCTCTGAGCCAGGAGTATTCTTTTAGCTTCATAAATTAACTCCGGCAAAAAGCGAAATGTTACCAGCAGCATAAAAGAGAATCTTTCCGGCATTTTAAATTTTGTAAGCCCTAAAACAAGGTCTGATGGATGGGTGGTCATAACCGTCAAAGTGCCACAGCTTACCGCCGACAGAATCCTTAAGGACTGGATTAATCCATAGGCTATCCCTTCGCGGTAGATATTAATCCCTCCGGTTAATTTTCCCAAGAAGGGGAATTCCTTCGGCAAAATCGTAAGCAAAATGGTCTTCGGCTCAAAATAATAGAATACCGCCTGTGAAAATATTGTGCCGGCAATAATAGTTATTATTGTGAACAACAAAACCTTGAATTTACCCAACGGGGGGCGAACGGCAAGCCAGACGATTGCGGTCGATAAAAATAGCAGTCCTAAAACCAAGGGAATATTATTCATGACAATAAGAACCGATATGACCATGGTCCATATTATCTTGATCCTTGGATCTAAAAGATGCAAAATTGTTTTATTTTCATAATATCTGATCATCTGCGATTTTGCCTCGGTCAAGTTGAATTACCCTATGGGCGTATCTTTGTACCACCTTCTTGTTATGGGTGGAAAATATTACCGTCTTTCCCTCAAAGTTTAAGTTTTTCACCGACTCCATTATTTTTATCCAGTTCTTTTCATCCAGCCCGGTAGTCGGCTCATCCAAAATAATCGTCTCGGGATTCATGGCCAAAATTGCCCCCAGGGCCAGGCGCTGTCTTTCCCCCCGGGATAGCGTTTGGGGATGTCGGGCTCTATGATTTGTCAAGGCTAAAGACGTTAAGATATCGTCAACATCTATTTTCTTCTTCAGATTATTGGGGCCGAAGCATATCTCCTCTTCCACCGAATTGGCAAACAACTGCTCATCCGGATTTTGGAATAGATAGCCGATTTTGGGGACGATGTTCTTAAAATCCGGATTAAATTTTATTTTTCCATCGCTGGGCTTGCGCAAACCGAGCAAAATTTTAAACAATGTCGTTTTGCCGCTGCCGTTCGCGCCGGTAACCGCTATTAGGTCCCCCTTTCTAACGCTTAAGTTTATTCCCTTCAAAGCCTCAGATTCATCCTCATATCTGAAAAAGAGATTCTCCAATTCTATCATTGCTTTGCCGTCAGCCGGGCGTCTTTTGGCGCCGGGGCGAAAATCCGGAAAATCGCCGGCTTTCGGGTTAGCGATAATCCTGCCGTTCTCCAGATAAATTATCCGGTCGACCTGGCTTTCCATTTCTTCCGTCCTGTGCTCCACCAGCACAATCGTACAGCCGCTGCCCTTTAATATTTTCAATATATCAATGAACTCTTTTCTCCCCTCCTCATCAAGGTCGGAGGTCGGCTCATCCATAAGAAATATCTTCGGCGCCATTGCATATACGCCGGCTATGGCCAATCTCTTCCTTTGCCCGCCGGACAGCTTGCATACTTCTTTGCCCCCGTCCCCTTCCAGCCCCATTTTTATCAACGCCGCTTGGGTTCTTTTCTCCGTCACCTCCCTGGAAAAGCATAGATTCTCACAGCCAAAGGCGGCATCCTCCCACACCCGGGGCATAAAAATCTGATTGCCGGGGTTCTGAAATACGGTTCCCACCCGATGCGATAGCTCTTTTACCGTCGCCCTTTGGGGATCAAGGCCGTCAATTTCGATATGGCCCTTTAATTCTCCCCCTAATACATGGGGGATTATGCCGTTCAATGCATAAAGAAGGGTCGACTTGCCGGAGCCCGAGGATCCGCAGATGAGAGCAATTTCGCCCTCCATGATTTTTAGATCTATATCTTCTAACGCCGGTTTTTCTTGGCCGTGATAGCGATAGGTTAATTTTTTTAGTTCAATCATCTTGCCTTCTAATGTTGTTGATATGAAGGTCAACGATACCGGCATAATCGCATCGGGAATGAGCCGCCCATTCTACATTCTTTAAATGTCTTTTTGCCAAATCCGCCGCTTTCTCGACCTCCGGGCCGGTGGCTTCGCGGAAAGGAGCTCCCGCCACCCGGCAATAGCCGATGACCCTATAAGGAATATTTTCATCGACCGATGCAATGAAGGAGGCTATGCGTTCGATCTCGTCAAGGTCAATGTAATTAGGAATATAAACGCTGGATGAAGAAAGAGAAATCCCGTTCCGATGAAGCTGGCGGATATTGTCTAATGATCTCCGATTTGATTTAGAGGTATATTCTCTATGGATGCTGTCGGTATAAGCCTTGATGCTGATGGAGACGTGTTCCAGCCCTTCGGTATCGGGAAGAATATACCCGTTGGTCAAAAGCCTCACCTCACAGCCGAACTCGTCATGCAGAACCTTCGGCAGCATTTTGAACTCCTCATTCGGTTTGGGATCGCCGCTTAGAATGGAAACCCTTTGGGGGTTCGCCGGCTTTAATATCTCTATTACCTGGGAAAGATTCAGAAACTTCATCGCCCGGTAATCCACCCTTCCGTAGATTTGTTTCCAATAGCATCCCCGGCATCTAAAATTGCAGCCGATGAAATATAGGCTGCATGAACCCGCTTTTTTATTGTGGGTTATGCGATGGATGTTCATTTTAAAATTTTCTCGTTATCCCCATGTGAATCCCCCATATCCGGCCCGGCGATTTGTAGTATTGATAATATTCCTCGGCAAAAATGTTATCGACGGTGAAAGAAACTTCAGGGGTAAAGCCCGCAAATTCCAGGCGGTACGAAATCTTTGCATCCACTACAAGAAACGGATCGCTTCCGCCGTAAACGCCTGATGCAACATCCGAATTATCATCCTCGCTGTAGGTCTTGCCGGTATATCTTCCGACAACCCCGGCCTCCAGTCCCCTTCTGCAGTATTCCAGCCCCAAATTGTAGGTCGTTTCAGGTATGTTGGTCAGCTTTTTACCCTCTGATGTTTTTACCGCGGGATTTTTTAACACCTTCGTCGCCATTGCCGTGGCATTGGCAAATGCCGTCAGCCCCTCTGAAAAATTGGTCCTTATTTCCAATTCCACCCCCTCGCTTTTTGCCTTGGCAATATTTTGCTTCTGGGCGATTTCACCATAGTGGGTGGAATCGCCATAATGATCCCAGCCGTATTTTTTAACTTCGGATTCGCTGTATTTTTTGGAATAGATATAGTCATTCATCCGGTTATGAAAATAAGCCATTTTAATGGAGGTTTTATCAGCGAACAATCGTTCCATGCCGATCTCGCCGGAAACAACCTTTTCCGGATATAAATCGGGATTGGGTAAAAATGTCTTTCGCTGGCCTGCAGAAATATATTCCCAGCCGGAATACATTTCGTAAGAGGTCGGCCCGCGAAATGCCTGGCCTATTGAGAAACGAACTCTCATATCTTCCTCGATTTTATAAATCACGGCCACTTTTGGGCTAAAATAGTTAATATCACGCCTTCCAAAAGCATATGCCGTAGAATCGCCGTTTTTTATGATAAAATTGTAGCCGTCAGAAGCAGACCATCTGTCGTACCGGCCGGCCAGATAAATAATGAGCGGCTCAAAAAAACTTATTTCATCCTGCAGATATACTCCCCGGATGGATGTTTTTCCCGTTTGTTCCTCGGTACGGTCGGTTTTAGTGTTTTTGTCTTTCCAGTCGCTAAGATTGTATTTCGTTCCCTCATTTTTGCTGTCTTTTAGTTCCAGTCCGAGGGTTAACCTTTGTTTCAGAGGAATCGTTTTGCTGGCCGATAATTCCCCGTTTATTTTTTCACCCCGGCTTGGGCAAATGTAAGCATTGGTCGGTGACGGCTGCACCCACCAATAATCGTTTTTGTCATAACCGAAAGAACCCTTTAGACAAATGCCGCTGATTTTTGTATCGCCGGATAGATTTATCAGATCAATAGTATTGCCTCCGTAGCTGCTTTCAAAATCTGTCTCGGAAATGCCCCTGATAATCTTCCAGGTTTTATCTTCGCCATCGTAGAAGAAGATATCGCCGCTGTCAACCCCGCTTCCCAGACTGTCCTTCAGACGACTCTTTCCGTTTTTATAGCCGTATTCATAATTGGTGCGGGTATAGGTCATTTGAACTCCGGATACCGGGGAAAATTCGTATCCCAGCTTCCCGTTGCAGGAAATATCACGATAGTAATTTTCGCCGGCATCGCCAAGAATAAATCTTTCGCTGCCCTTTTTGTCGGTGGTTTCTTCCCAACCGGTCGCTTCGGTTCCGACTACAGGTTTTACGGTTTGGGCGGCGGCGCTTTTTACCGTGAGGTTGCTCCGGTACCCGTCGGTCCGTCTTTTTCGTGCCGAAACGGAATAGAGCCAACCCTTTAATTTACCGGAGCCCAGCATCTCGTAATTGTGAGTGTTAAATGATTCAATTCCGGTTTTCAACTTAAGTACCAATTTTCCCTTCGGCCTTCTGGTGATGACATTCACCACTCCTCCCATCGCCCCTTCGCCGTATAAGGACGAGAAGGGTCCCTTTGCCACCTCTATCCTTTCCACCAATTCCAGCGGAAACCTTCTCCAGACATCTTCCATGACCGGTTGTCCGTCGATCAAAATAAGGTTCCGATCAGTGCCGCTCAGTCCGCGGATATTGATGGAAGGCATAATATCGGCAAATCCTTTTCGCTTTCGGGCATAAACGCCCGGTGTCAACCTTACCGCTTCATCCACGTCTTTTACATTTTTCTTTTCCAGTTCATCCGCACCGATCACATTTATACTCCCCGGTGCATCCAGGATCGGCACCTCTCCCCTGGTGGCGGTTACTACAATTCCTTCCAATATTATCATCGGCGGATGCGGTTCCTGGGCCGAAAGAATAAGACCGGGCCAAAATAGTATCAGGGCACCGCCGAAAGACATTAAAAAATTTTTTTCTGTCATTTCCTCTCCTTTTTATTTCCACTTTGCCTCTCCCGGCACAAATTTAATCGTGCTACGATTGTTAAAATTATAGCACGATTTATAAACAAATGTCAAGTAAAAAAGCAAGCCGTATTATATTTCTGGGAACTACCGGAATGCTTTCATACCGGCGACGCTAATTGAATAAAATCGTGCTACGATTGTTAAAATTATAGCACGATTTATAAACGGATGTCAAGTAAAAAAGCAAGCCGTATTATATTTCTGGGAACTACCGGAATGCTTTCCTACCGGCGACGCTAATTGCCATTAATCCAAAGGTGCATACTACGGCGGCCCCGGTAGGTAAATCCCAAGCTGCCGAGGCGGACAAACCGATGATGCTCGCGGCGGTCCCCAGCGTCCAGCCCCAGAAAAGCCGGTATCGCAATCTGGTTGCCAGGAGCATCGCGCATACCGATGGCACGATGAGATATGAAAAAACCAGCAGCACCCCGGCGATCTCCACCGATGATGTGACCACGATCCCGAAGGTGGCATAAAAAAGAAAATCCCACCATTTAATGCGGACATTGCGTTTGATGGCACCCTGCGGATCCATGGATATCTCGATGAACCGGTGACGGAAGAAATAATGGAACAGGCCGACGAGGCTGTAGATGGCCGCCATCTTCATAATATCGCCGGACCGAACGAAGAGTATGTTGCCGACCATCATATGCTTTATATGCTCAGCCTCGGCCGGGGCCCGGTCGAGGACCAGGATGGAACAGACCGCGGACACAGCATAAACGATCCCAATGATGGCCTCCTGCGGCACAACTTTCTGTCGGACCCTGGTGAACGAGAACATGGCCGAACCAACCAAAGTAAAACCGAGCGAACAGAAATACGCCGGCAGCGAATGGAGATGCCAGCCGATTAGCATAGCGACGATCGCGCCCAAGGCAGCCATCTGGGCCAGGGCCAGATCGACGAATATGACTTCCCGCTCTATGACATGAATCCCGAAGTAGGCGTGGATTCCTGTGAGGATGAGACAGGCAATGAAAGGAAGCAGTAGTACTTCAACCATCATCTGGCCTCCTGATGGACAACCGCCTTGTATAGTGCCTCGACATTATACTCGATCAGTTTGAAGTATGTATCAATGCCTGGCAAGCCACCAGCCGACGATGGCAATATTACTAACGTTGTTCTCGTTCCATTAATAACTTTTGCCGCTGTTTTTCGGTCGAAGAATGGTTCCATTATTATTACCGGCACCTGTTCCTTGCGCAATTTCTCGTTCAGGGATGCCAGGTGCGAGGGCCCGGGCGGGATGCCCGGTTTGGGTTCAATGAAACCGACGATATTAAGCTTGAAACGAGCCGCGAAATACGGCCAGGAATTGTGGTAGGTAACGACCTTACGTCCGGCCAGCGCTTCAAGCTTTGGCCGCCAGGCTGCCATGGCGCTGTCGAGGGATTGGATGTACCGCTCGCGATTTTCACTGAAGTAAGCGCTGTCG
>JACQXR010000013.1 GCA_016208585.1 candidate division TA06 bacterium
GTTTGCCCTAGGCGCGGTGGCCCGGAATGTGGCGGCCAACCTGAAAGACGAAGGGTTTAAGCCTGCTTATCGGATCGGGTTAGGTTATCCGGTAAAAGAACAGCTGATATTCTCCAGCGACCTCAGCTTGAAATACGGGGTAAACGAGGAAGACAAGTATGGCTTGGATTTCGGCGGCGGGGTGGAATATATTCCGATTAAGCAGGTTGCCCTAAGGCTGGGCGGCGGCACTCAAAACACCTTTGCCGCGGGTTTTGGCTTGACGGTTAAGAATGTTAAGTTTGATTACGCCTTCAGCCTGAACGACAAGGAAATATTAGGCAGCGACCATCGGATAGCCCTGGGATATGTGTTTTAAAACCTAACCCGCCTGCGGCGGGACCACCGCCTTCCGCCTTCGTTCACACTTCCTCCTTCGTTGCTACTTCGGCGGACCACCGCTATAGCCACCGCCGTTGGGCGGGGTTAAACCGCCGCCGCAAGCGGGGCAGGCTGGGGCAGGCAGGGCGGCGGACAGGCAGGCACGCAATAGGTGCGTATATCCGCCTGCGGTATATTTCTTTCTCCTTCGGCGGAGAGCTCCAGTTACTGGTAGTTGGCTTTAGGCCATAATGGCGCAAAGCCGCAACCGTTAGCCAAGATGTCGCTGACGCAGCTCTGGTAGCGTCAGCTCTGCGAAATTAGATCGCCAACGGCGTTGGCTCCTTTCCAATTTCTGGCATCTTGGCTAACGCCCGGATTTGCCTTCCCTGTCGTTAGGCCAGGGTTTGGGCGGATAATCGCTCCGCCCTGCGTCAGCAACACCATATCTCGACAAGCTCGATAACCATCGGCTAACAATCAGGTTTGCGGCTGCTCGGCGCTGTCCGCCTACGCTAAAGCTTCCACCTCCGCCAAGGCTTCGGCGGACAAGCGCACCGTTCGGCTGAGCTCATGCTTCCGCCCCGCCGTTGGCGGGGCTCCGCCTTCGCTTCGGGCTTCCTCCTACGTCCGCTTAAGGCGAACTTCGGCGGACAGGTCGCAAATCCGGGCGTTATGTTCCATTTAACAAGAAAGGGATAGAACATGAATAAGTTAATTAGTTTTTATTACCCCGCCCGCTTGCGGCGGGGTAATTCATTTAAAGCATGATCCAAATGGCACGATAAAGTTGACTGCAAAATAAATGGGTTGAAAAAGCCATTGTTTCTTTTTGCTATTAATGGTGACGCTAAATGCCAGGAATCCACCATAAGCTGCCTATTAATCAGAGCATGTACTTGTGGTGAGTTAGTCGAACCATTAGTGGCCCGAATCAAAGGCCGTAAACGGCCTAAGACAGGGGAACAGTATTGGCTCTTAACCTCAGCCCTTCCTCCTACGCTATGGCTTCCTCCTTCGCTTACGCGGAGCCTGCCCCGTTGACGTGAACGGGGGCGGACCACCGCTATAGCCACCGCCGTTGGGCGGGACAAACGGGGCAGGCAGGTTGGCGGATAAATAATGGCTGGGTTTTGGTTCGGCTTACTTTGACAGACTCAGTACAAGTCGCTCACCACAGAGCTTGCCCTGAATATGACCGATATTTAGGTCGGTGAAGGGTATCCGCTCCCATTAGTAACTTATGAAAAACGGGGGATACCTTTTAAGCTTATTGCCATATTTGAGGAACAGGAAGAAATTAACCGGAAGGTATTGGCTCGTTTCAGCGATGTTTGCGACAAGCAGTTCTCAAGCCTGCCGCTGAATAAAGACAGAATATACAATTATCTTACCGAAGAAATGGCAGCCTAATGGCATTGCGGAAACACCAATAAAATCTGCAACAAGTTGGGCAAAATAAGTTACTTGGGATGAATATGGACTTGAACTCAGCAATAAAAGAGTCGCCTTTAGAGTGATATTCGGCAACAAGTGGTAGAGAAAGATGTTGTGTTTGAAATCAGTAGCGTCCGGTTGTTTTTACAAGAAAATTGTAGAATGCAGATGGGGCAATGGTCTTAGAGGTTTCATCATGTAATCGATTTGAATTCAGGCTCAAAAATCACCCATTGATTCGCAAGGACTTATACCACGAAAAACGCAAGGACTTATACCACGAAAAACGCCATTTTCCATAATAACCGGACAGTAGTGGTTTGAAATGTAAAACGATAAAAACCGCTGCTAATAATTGGGGCGGTTTTTTATTCAAATGTTAGTGATGGTAATTTATGGAAGATAAATTAATTGAAGCTTTGCGTGAAATTGAGCGCCTTAAAAAAGAAAACGCAGAACTAAAACATAAACTTGGCATTGACGTTAGTGTCCCGCCCGTAAAAGATGCGCAGCCCTTTGAAAAAGATCAGAAAATATGCCTGTTCAGAAGTATTTTCAAAGGCCGGGACGATGTTTTTGCGTTAGGCTGGGAAGGGAAAGAGGGCAAGGCCGGTTATTCCCCGGCCTGCGCCAATTTATGGCGTAAGGAATTGTGCAAAAAGCCCAAAATAAAATGCGCGGACTGCGGCAATAAAAAATACCTGCCGCTAACAGATAATGAAATATACAAACATCTAACCGGGAAACAGACCATAGGCATTTATCCCTTGCAAAAAGATGAAACCTGCTACTTTCTGGCGGCTGATTTTGACAATGAAACATGGAAACAAGACGGCGCAGCATTTTATAAAACCTGTATCAAACATGGTATTGTTCCCGCACTGGAAATATCGCGTTCCGGCAAGGGGGCGCATGTGTGGGTATTTTTTGATAAAGCCATTCCGGCCCGGAAAGCCCGGCAATTAGGTTCCTGCCTGATAGCTGAAACGATGGATATCTGTCATACCTTGGGTTTTGCTTCTTACGACAGGCTTTTCCCCAATCAAGACACGCTCCCCAAGGGAGGTTTTGGAAATCTTATTGCCCTGCCATTACAGTTTGGGCCGAGGAAAGACGGAAGAACGGTTTTTGTTGACGCTGATTTTTTGCCCTTTGCCGATCAATGGCGGTTTTTGGCTTCATTGGTAAAAATTAAGGAAATGAAAATTGATTCATTAATTGAATTGTTGGGAAAGAAGGATATATCAAACATCCAGGAAAGCTCGGGGAAATACGGCGATGAAGGAAAACCTTGGATATCAAAAGGCACTGAAGACGCAGACTCTAATGTAGTTTTTCCCGCCAGTATCAAGGCAACTCTGTCCAACCTGGTTTATATTGAAAAAGAGGGATTGCAGGCCAAAGCAGTGAACCGCTTAATGCGAATAGCTACATTTCCCAATCCGGAGTTTTATCAGGCCCAAGCGATGCGGCTTTCGACTTACGGAATTCCCCGGATTATTAATTGCGGAGAGGAATATCCAAAATACATCGGTTTGCCCAGGGGTTGTTTGCAGGGCGTCCGCCAATTAATAGAAAATGCCGGTTCAAAACTTATCATAGAGGACAAGAAAGAGAACGGCAGCCCGTTGTCGGTAAAATTTCAAGGCAATTTGACTTCATGGCAACAAGAAGCTGCCGGGGAAATATTAAGGCATGAAATGGGCGTACTTTCAGCAGCTACGGCATTCGGGAAAACAGTGGTGGCGTTGAAAATAGTTACTGAACGCAAAGTCAATACATTGATAATTGTCAACCGACGGCAATTAATGGACCAGTGGTTGGAGAGGCTTAAAACATTCCTTGTTTTGCCGGAAAATATGCTGGGACAAATGGGTGGCGGCAAGGATAAACTCACCGGCCATATTGATGTGGCCATGATTCAAAGCCTGTCCCGCCGTAACGAGAATATTTCCATAGAAAAATACGGACAGATAATGGTGGACGAATGCCATCATGTGTCCGCTTTTAGCTTTGAAAGCGTAATGAAAAAAGCCAAGGCCCGTTATGTGTTGGGGCTGACGGCCACGCCGGTCAGAAAGGACGGCCATCAGCCAATAATATTCATGCAATGCGGGCCGATAGTTTATACGGTTGGCGCAAAAGAGGCCCAAGCCGAAAGCGGGCTGTTATGCCGGGTGGTTAAAAGGGTCACCGAATTTAAAACAGACCAGAGCGTTAAAACAACCATTCAGGCGTTGTATAAGGCGCTGGCGCTTGATGAAAGAAGGAACTCTCTGCTGTTTGACGACATTCTTAAAGCCTTGGAACAAAAACGTTCGCCGTTAGTCTTGACTGAACGGCGTGACCATCTTGATTGTTTATATGAAAAATTGAAAGATTTTGCTAAAAATATTATGGTTTTCCGGGGAGGCATGGGAATAAAACAACGCCGGGACTTGACCGAGAAACTAAAGGCCATTCCATCAAATGAGGAGCGATTGATTTTAGCCACCGGCAGATATATCGGCGAAGGTTTTGATGACGCTCGTCTTGACGCGTTGTTTATAACCCTGCCCATTGCCTGGAAAGGCACGTTGCAACAATACGCAGGCAGGCTTCACCGCCGGGCAGCGGATAAAAAGGAGGTTATTATATACGATTATGTGGATGAACAAACCCCGGTTTTAAAAAGGATGTTTGCAAAAAGATTGAAGGGTTATAAAGCTATGGGGTACGAAATTTTTGACAACGATTGACTTTTGGAAACGAGAATAGAATTCTGCCAATGGCCATTTGAAATATATGAGCTGATAAATGAGTATAGCAGATAGACATATTTAAAGACATTATTTATATTGACATATTTATAACAATTTGATATTATTATTACAAAAGACATAATAATGGATATAGGCAGACATATAACTCCACACATCCTTGGATAAAATTCAGCATTGATCTTCGTCCAACACCGCCCTAACTAGGGATACTTTTGGGCGAGGCTTCGTCCAAATGCGAACATATCGCCGAACTGTGCCATTGCGTCCCCAAACAGCCAAGGAGATGCACCTCATC
Organism: candidate division TA06 bacterium; assembly: GCA_016208585.1. Lineage (NCBI taxonomy): Bacteria > candidate division TA06 bacterium. The sequence goes on from JACQXR010000013.1 coordinate 4,855, forward strand.
TACCTGGCCAAGGGCGTGGCCGCCACTACCGCTATAGAAGGCAATTCATTGTCGGAAGAACAGGTCTTGCAGCACATGGAGGGCACCCTTAAACTGCCGCCCTCAAAGAAATACTTGGCCCAGGAAGTAGATAATATAATTAGTTTTTTAGGAAAAACTACTTACAAGCCGATAATTGAGGTCCCTCCCTTTACTGCAGGGAAATAAGGCAGCATTTTATCGGACAGGGACGGTAAATAAATTCGTTTTTTTATTTGAAACTTAGGAGGATATTATTATGGGTCGTAATAAGATTACAATCGTAGGAGCGGGAAATGTCGGTGCAACCGCCGCTCACTGGGCAGCCATAAAAGAATTAGGTGACATCGTATTGATGGATATTATCGAAGGGATGCCCCAGGGAAAGGCTCTCGACTTGGTGGAAGCCGGCCCGATGGAAGGCTTTGATGCAAATGTCATCGGAACCAATGGCTATGAAGAGACCAAAAATTCCGACGTGGTCATCATTAGCTCCGGAATAGCGAGAAAGCCGGGGATGAGCAGGGAAGATCTGCTGAAAATCAACGCCGATATTGTGGGCTCCGTGACTGAGCAGATAGTGAAGTTCTCGCCAAAGTGCTTCATTATCGTGGTGAGCAATCCGCTGGATACGATGACCTATCTCACATACAAGGTAAGCAAGTTCCCCAGGAACAGAGTTATAGGACAGGCGGGAGCTCTCGATTGTTCACGGTTCCAGTGCTTCTTAGGCATGGAATTGAAAATGTCTGTCAAGGATATCAAGGTTATGCTGCTTGGGGGTCACGGCGATGATATGGTTCCCATGCCCAGATTCTCGACGATTAATGGAATTCCCGTTACCGAACTTCTTCCCAAGAATACGATTGATAAGATCGTTGACAGAACGCGAAAAGCCGGTGGGGAAATTGTCGCCCTGCTAAAAACGGGCAGTGCCTTCTATTCCCCCTCACTCGGCGCGGTACTTATGGTGGAAGCTATCTTGAAAGACCAGAGGAGGATCATCCCGAGCTGCGTGTATCTGGAAGGCGAGTACGGGCTGAAAGATATCTGCTTCGGTGTTCCGACCGTCCTTGGCGCCAATGGCATTGAGAAGATTATCGAACTGAAACTCAATGACGAAGAGAAGGCTATGATGAAAAAGTCAGCGGAGAGTGTAGGAAAGACAATAGCTGAGATGAAGGCGATTAAAGGCATTGCCTAATTGAGTACGAGTTCTGGTGTAGTTAAAAACCCCCTTCCTGAAAAGGTGCTGGACACCCTCCGTCAGGAATGCAACATTCCGGTGTGGCATGACGACGCCCAGGGCACGGGCTGCGTTACTTTGGCCGGCCGGATCAACGCCCTGAAGGTGGCGGGCAAGGACATGGCCGCGGCCAAAATCGTTTTCTGGGACGCTGGCGCCTCTAACATCACCATCTTCCGGCTGATCGTGGCTGCCGGCGGCGATCCCAAAAACGTGATCATGTTTGACACCCGCGGTTCCCGGCATCAGGGGCGGGATGACATCAAGGCCGACGCCCGGTTCTACCGCAAGGGGGAGATCTGCAAAGCCAGCAATCCCAAGGGCGTCACCGACATCTTGGATGCCATAAAGGGCGCCGACGCGTTGATCGCGCTCTCCACGCCCGGTCCCGACGTGGTCAAGCCGGAGTGGATACGGGCCATGACCCCCAAGTCCATCATCTTCGCCTGCGCCAAGCGGAGCGCGGCAGGCAGGCGAAGACAGACTCCAGGCCATTCTGGTGGACAGAATCATAGCGGACCGGCTCACAAAGGATACAAAGTGAAACACTCCCCTTCAAAAGGGAGCAAGGAGGTTTGAAAAGATGTCACACCACGACAGAATCAATCGCAAGAAGATCTCTCTGATTGGCGCGGGACAGATAGGCGGCGTCATGACGCTGCTCGCGGCCCAGAAACAACTGGGCGATATCGTCCTGCTCGACATTCCCGCCTACGAGAAATTGGCCCAGGGAAAGATGCTGGACATTCTTCACGCGGCGCCGGTTTACAATGCCGACGCGAAGATCACGGCGACCGCTGACTGGGATGCCACCCGCGACTCCGACGTCGTGATCGTCTCGGCCGGTTTCCCGCGCAAACCCGGAATGAGCAGGGACGACCTGCTTCTCAAAAACTGCGAGATAACGAAGCCCGTTGCCGAGAACATAAAGAAATACTGCCCGAACGCGTTCGTCATAGCGATTCAGAACCCGCTGGACGCCATGGTCCAACTGACCAAGGTTCTGACCGGGTTCCCGAAGAACCGCGTGGTCGGGCAGGCCGGTATCCTCGATTCGGTCAGGTTCCGGGCGTTCATCGCCATGGAACTCAACGTGTCCGTGCAGGACGTGACCGCTGTTGTCCTTGGAGGCCACGGGCCGACAATGGTTCCGCTGGTGCGCTACTGCAACGTGGCAGGCATCCCGGTCACCCAGCTCCTCCCGAAGGAGAAGATTGACGCCATAGTGAAGCGCACCCAGGATGCCGGGACCGAGATAGTGGCCCTCTACGGCACAGGAAGCGCTTTCTTCTCGCCGGCAGCGGCTTCAATTGACATGGCCGAGGCAATTATCCGCGACAAGAAGCGGGTTGTCTGCTGCGCCGCGTTCCTCGAGGGCGAGTACGGGTTCAAGGATTACTACATGGGCGTGCCGGTGATTCTCGGCGGCGGCGGCGTTGAGAAGGTCATCGAGGTGGAAATCAACGACGAGGAGCGGAAGGCCCTCGGCGCAAGCTTCGAGGCAACCAAGAAGAACATAGACGAGCTGAAGAGGCTGAACGTCATTTAGAGCTTATCCTCAAATAACAATTTGGGCATAAACGGCTGCAAAACCGCCATACTGCGTCACGCTCATTCACCGTATCGCTGTGGATACGCTTCACTCGCCTTCCTTGTCTGGCATGGTTCGACAGGCTCACCACATGCCTTTTCGCTCGTTTATGCTGACCCAAAGCTTATTTAAGGATAAACTCTTAGTATCAGCCTTGACAGCGAAAGAATGGGGAACGGCGGTCTCCGCCGGTCCCCATTCCCTGATTTTTTCCGCTCGCTTGAGGGGAAAGAAATTCACGAGGGCAAAATGAGAGAGCTTCATGTCCGCAAAATAATTGATGCCGTGGCGCAAGTTAAATTAAACCGGTAATGGTTAGCGGGTGTGGAAGCTGGACATGGACGAGAATGACAACACATCAAGTGTTCGCAAGCCCATCCAAGGTTTCCGCGACCTGGAGGTCTTTCAGATCACCTACGCAGCTTCCAGCGAGATCCATACCGTCATCGTCCCCAGGCTGCCGCGGGAAGAACGCTATGATCTGGCTTCCCAATTGCGACGTTCCTCAAAGGCGGGGCCGCGATTGATCGCTGAGGGCTATTCAAAAAGACATCAGAAGAGGGGATTCCAGAAGTATCTCGATGATGCCCTGGCGGAATCCAACGAAACCATCGTTTCCTTAAGCCAGGTCAAGGATTTATATGGCAATCTGGTCGATAACGACGCCATTGAAAGACTTTTAGCGACATACGATCGTGCCTCGCGGCAAATCTATCGTCTGGCACAAAGTTGGAAGAATTTTACCGAACGATAATAAATGATATGGAACTCTAGTACCCGGAGAGATACGGATCACTTCCAGCATCCACACCCAAGGATAATGCCGCAGCGAAAACAGCAACACTTATTAACAATCGGCAGGAACAACAATATGCGCACCATCGAATACCAGAAAGTTGTGACCGCAGTCAGGGAGATGTGCCTGGAGGCGAACTTCGACCTGCCCCAGGACGTGATGGACTGTTTTCAGAAAGCGGTCAAAAGCGAGGAATCTCCGCTGGGGAAATCCATTCTGGAGCAGTGCCTGGAAAACGCCAAGATCGCCAAAGACGAGCGGGTGCCGATCTGCCAGGATACCGGGCTTTCGGTGTTCTTCGTCAAGTTGGGCGCCGATCTCAGGATTGAGGGCGGCATCCTGCCCGACGCCATCAATGAGGGCGTCCGGCAGGGATACACCGAGGGCTACCTGCGGAAATCATCGCTGGACGATCCCCTGTTTGACCGCAAGAACACCAAGGACAATACGCCGGCCATCATCCACCTGGAGATAGTGGCCGGCGACGATCTGGATATCATTATGGCCCCCAAGGGCGGCGGAGCCGAGAACATGAGCCAGGTGAAGATGATGCCGCCCTCGGCCGGCGAGAAGGGGGTGATGGACTTCGTGGTGGACGCGGTGGTCAAGGGCGGCGGCAACCCCTGCCCGCCGACCGTGATCGGCGTGGGAGTCGGAGGCACCTTCGAGAAAGTGGCCTACTTGGCCAAGAAGGCGCTGCTGTGGCCGCTGGGCAAGCCCAACAGCGACCTGCGCTACGCCGAGCTGGAGCAGAAAATCCTGAAAAAGATCAACGACTCCGGGGTCGGCCCCCAAGGGCTGGGCGGCAGCACCACTAGCTTCTGGGTGCACATCGAGCACGCGCCCTGCCACCTGGCCTCGCTGCCGGCGGCCGTCAACGTCAACTGCCATGCCCACCGGCATGCGCACCGGACGCTGTAATTTCTGCCCGCGAAACACGCGAATTACACGAAATGGAAATGAATAAATTGTGGAGTCGAAATGGCTAAAAAAATAACCACACCGCTGACCGAGGCTGTCGCCCGCTCCTTGAAAATGGGCGAAGAGACGCTCATCACTGGCGTCATCCTTACCGGCCGCGATGTGGCCCACAAGCGGCTCTGCGAGTCTATGGACAAGGACGGCAAGGCCCCCATCGACCTGGAGGGGCAGATCATCTACTATGTCGGGCCGTCGCCGGCCAAGCCGGGCAAGGCCGTGGGCTCGGCCGGCCCCACCACCAGCTACCGAATGGACGCCTACTCGCCGCAGCTGATCCGCCAGGCGGGGCTGAAAGGAATGATCGGCAAAGGGCCGCGCAACCAGCAAGTGAAGGACGCCATGAAGGAGAAGGGCTGCGTCTACTTTGCGGCCACCGGCGGTGCCGCGGCGCTGATCGCCCGGGCCATCAAGAAGTCGACCACCGTGCTGTACGATGAGCTGGACGCCGAAGCCGTTCGCAAGTACGACGTCGAGGACTTCCCGGTGGTGGTGGCCACCGACTGCCAGGGCAACGACCTGTACGAAGAGGGGCCGAAGAAGTACCGGAAGGGATAGGAACCGAGACAGCCACCGAAACACTCGAAATTCACGAAACAGGATTTTTCGATTGTTTAGTGTGTTTAGGTGGAAATGAACCTTAAACGATCAAGCCACGGAGACACTACTTTCGTTAATCGTTAATCGTTAATCGTTAATCGTTAATCGTAAATCGTTAATCGTGTTTGTGTGTTTGTGCCTTCGTGTCTGGTGGTGAAAGAAAGCGATGAATATTCACGAATACCAGGCAAAAGAACTGCTGAAAACCTGCGACGTGGCCACCGATGCCGGCTTTATGGCCCAGTCGGCCGGAGACGTCGAGAAGCGGCTGGGCGAAGTCCACGGCCCGCCGTGGGTGATCAAGGCCCAGGTCCACAGCGGCGGACGGGGCAAGGCTGGCGGCATTAAGTTGGCCCGCGACCAAGCCGAGGCGTTCGGTTTCGCGAACCAGATTTTGGGCATGACGCTGGTCACCGCCCAGACCGGGGCCAAGGGGAGAATCGTCCGCAAGATCCTGGTCGCCGAGGCCGCAAAAGTGGACAAGGAATATTATTTAAGCCTGTTGATCGACCGGGCCGCGGCCAGCTATGTGTTCGTCGGATCTACCGAGGGCGGCGTGGAGATCGAAAAGGTCGCGGCCGAGACGCCCGATGCCATAGCCAGGGTCTACGTTGACCCGCTGTCCGGGTTCAGGACCTACCACGCTGCCGAGATGGCCCGTAAACTCGGCTTTTCTGGCGACCTGCCTGCGGGCTGTAGCCTGTCTTCGCCGAAGCGGATGTTCGGCTCCGCGCAGGCAGGCCCTTTGGCGAGCATAGGCCTGGCCAAACAGTTGAGCGCGATCATGGCCGGCATGTTTAAGTTGTTCGTGGAGAAGGACGCCTCGCTGGTTGAAATTAATCCCTTGGTGAAAACGAAAGAAGGAAAGCTGCTGGCGATAGACGCCAAGGTCAACTTCGACGACAACGGGCTGGCCAGGCATCCCGACATCGCGGCGTTGCGCGACGTCGGCGAAGAGGACCCCAACGAGGCGCAAGCCTCCAAGCACGACCTCTCCTACATCAAGCTAGACGGGACCATCGGCTGCCTGGTCAACGGCGCCGGGCTAGCCATGGCCACCATGGACATCGTCAAGCATTACGGCGGCAGCCCGGCCAACTTTTTGGACGTGGGCGGCTCGGCCTCCATCGAGAAGGTGACCGAGGCCTTCAAGATCATCCTGTCCGACTCCGCGGTCAAGGGCATTCTGGTCAACATCTTCGGCGGGATCATGAAATGCGACGTGATCGCCGAGGGCATCGTGGCGGCGTCAAAAACGTTGGGGGTCAAGGTCCCGATCGTGGCCCGGCTGGACGGCACCAATGTGGAACAGGGCAAGCGGATCCTGGCCGATTCCGGCCTGAATATCATTCCGGCCGGGTCGCTGGCCGAGGCGGCGGAGTTGATCGTCAAGGAGGCCGGCCGGTTTTAAGCCCTTGATACAAGAAGCATAAAAATAACTGTTAGGCGGCAGAATGAACGAGCGTTCCATCACAGCTGAAACCCGAGAAGGTTGTCTTGGCTGGCATGGCTACCGATGCGTGCGCCACATTCGCGCGCAAAGGCACGTCCATAGCGACACACAAGCCAGAGTTGGTGCACGAGATCGCGCTGTCTGACGCGGGGTTTTCTTCACCAGGTCCACTGCGCTATTTCTTTACAGCGGTACGACAAATGGCGCAGGCGTTAGTTTATCCTGATTACGTCATTCTGATATCGGCTCCTCGCCCTACCCTTGAAGCACTGCCCTGAGGGAGGCACCAAGGATGGCTAACGAAGGGAATCCACGCGTACCTGGTCGAGCAGCTTTGGGGGATTGGCTATCGCGGTTTTTATCGTCATGGGGTAATTATATTACCGCAGATTTGCTGTCAAGCATTATTGCCGTTTTTGCGTAATGTAAAACAACATAAGAGGATAGGCCGTTATTTTAATCTTGACATGAAAGGCTTAATTTTGTATAATGACAAAATAATAAAACAGCGAAAATACAACCCAATACATGTTCGACAGAGGAGGAACAACATGAGACATTTTCGGTTCTATTGTCTGTTCGTGGCGGCGTTAGCTGCGGGGTGCGGGACCTTCGGCGGCACCCGTGCGTTCACGCTGAGAGATGGCATTCCGTTGGCCACGGATGTCCGCGCAACCTTCGGCGGGCTCGCAAAGGAGCAAGACGCATCGAAAGCAGTCGCTGTGTTTGTCTTCGGATTCTCGGGCTTTGACGAAGACGACGAGAACAATCTCGCGTCATCATTGGAGAGCACGCTAGCGTCAATGAACAGGGCTGGCACTGGCCCGGAGCGACATGTCATCGTCCACGTGATGGTGCGGCGCTACATGGTAGTGGCCAGCAACAACGCCGTTGGAGTCTTGGCTTGCGTGTCGTGGGCTCTTGTCGAACAGCGCCGCGCAGTCTTCTCTGAACAGTTCTACGCTGCTCACTCAGGCTTCCTCGTTGCCACGGTAGGTGGCACAAAGAACGACGTCAACGAGACGATCGTACGGCGAGTTGCCCTTCGTGCACTATGGGCTTCGCGCCCCAGCCCAAGCCGAGGTGAGGCTCCGATCACGCAAAAAACCTTCGACGACATTGATTCCGCAGCGCGCGAGGTTCCATCGCAGTTCGTTACGATTCATAGTCTTACCCGATATTTCTTGGTCGCATCCCAGGCTCCTCAGTGGGGCTGGGCTGAAGTCAGCGAGCCTCTTGACTGGAACAAGGTCCTTGCCGAGCGTGGGCTTGTTGACCCTCAATGAGCCGGCACCTTCTTTCAATGGGTTGGCCTTGGAATTTGCCGAACCAGCGCGTCAAGCTGACGGGGCGCTTCCGTCGCGCCACTCCGTGGCGACCGCGCCCCGCAGCTTACGCGCAAGCGTTAGGCGGCGTTCCTCTTAATCGTGATTGAACACAATTGCAGGAGGGTTTCAGATGAACCCAACAAACACCTCGATTTTTGACCTGAGCCCGTCGGAGAAGCTCCAGCTCGTGGAAGACTTATGGGATGACCTTGCGGTCACTCCCGAAGAGATACCCGTCCAGGACTGGCAAAAAGAAGAGCTGGCGCGGAGAAAGGCCAACCTGATCAATAATCCGGCTTCCGGACTCACGTGGGAAGAAGTCAAACGAAGGGTCCAATGTCGCTATGGCCGCTGAGTTGATCATTGCCTCGGAGGCCGAGCAAGACATCGTGGAGGTGTACGCCTGGTACGAGGGTCGGCGGACAGGCTTGGGAGAAGAGTATTTTGAGCTGTGTCGATGCGTGTATTGAAGCGATCCGCCGTACTCCCGAGATGCCTGCTGTCGTCCACGAGAACTAGCGCCGGGGGTTGGTACGCCGCTTTCCGTATGCTGTCTTCTACGAGTATGCAGATGGTAGGGTAACCGTCTACGGCGTATTTCACACCGCGCGCAATCCAGACAAATGGCATCAGCGTCTTCCTTGATCTGGTGTGGTCGACCGCCCAACAAAACACTACAGCGGACTCCGAGTGCTCGAGGCCGCTTAGCTTGACAGTTTAGGCATACGGAATTAATTATCAACTATTATATCCATCCGCGAATGGACGCGAGAGTTCCCCCATTGCGTATTAGCGCTCCCTTCGGCTTGGCTCAGGGCAAGCATTGGTGTGCAGTAGTTTTTTTCATACAGATGGTATCTACACGATAGATACCTCGCAGCTTGCTGCGGGGTAGTTCATTATGCTATACTCAAATTTTTTGCGAACACAACGGAGAGCATTATGTCAAATTTGCCATTGAATTACAGGGCGGTGGAGGCTGGAGACCCGATCGCACCGTCGCGGGCGGAGATCGGCAACGAGCTGTTCGCCAAGATCGAGGAGCTCTCCGGCCAAAAAGTGTTCCGCTGCATGCAGTGCGGCTCCTGCTCGGCCGGCTGCCCGATGCACGACCGGATGGATATCGCCCCCAACCAGATCTGGAAGCTGCTGCAGATGGGAGAGTACGAGGCGGTCAAAAACTCCAGCTCGATCTGGGCCTGCTTCTCCTGTTTCACCTGCGGCCTGCGCTGTCCCAAGGGGATCGACCTGGCCAAGGTGATGGAGGCCTTGCGCCTGCTGCTGCTGCGGAAGCGGCAGGACAGAGTCGCTGGCAATACGATTCCCGCGGAAACATTGAAGAAAGTCCCCCAGATCGCCCTGATGAGCTGTCTACGCAAACAGTCCGGATGATTTTCCTTTACCACGGAATACACGGAAAAGCAGAGGCACGGAAAGGTTCTCTTCTTTTACCACGGAATACGCAGGAAAACGCCGAATGACTGAAATACGGAAACACAACCTTGTACTTTCTGACCTTACCGATAGAATCATCGGTGCGGCGATAGAAGTTCACAAAACCTTAGGCCCCATGGTTTCTCGAATCGATTTATCAAAAAGCCCTAGAAATAGAGCTAAGGCAATCCGGCTTATTTGTCGAGACCGAAAAAGAAGTGGAAATAGCCTTCAAGGAAATCCGGATCGGAATCCATCGATTAGATATGCTGGTCAAAAAGCAAATCATTGTAGAAATGAAAGCAGTAAAGGATTTTGAAGAAATCCATATCGCCCAGGTTTTATCGTATTTGAAGGCGACGGGATGCAAAGTTGGCTTGCTATTCAATTTCGCCAAAGTAACGTTGAAAATAAAAAGGATCATCAACTGATTTCCGTGTTTCCGCCTTTCCGTGGTAAAAAGGAGCTTCCATGAATAGGATACCGTACTATCCAGGCTGCACCCTGATCAACACCGCCAAGAACTTCGACCGCTCGGCCCGCGAATCCATGAAGGCGCTGGGCTGGGAGCTGGACGAGCTGCTGCGCTGGAATTGCTGTGGCACGGTCTATTCGCTGGCCTCGGACAACCTGATCAACCACGTCGGGCCGATCCGCATCCTGACCCATGTCCAGGAGCTGGGGCAAAACCGGATGACTACGCTGTGCAGCATGTGCTTCCACACCCTGAAGCTGGCCAACGACCTGGTGCGGCACGACAAGGACAAGCTGGAGAAAATCAACTTCTTCATGAAGGACAAGGACCCCGAATACAAAGGTAAGGTTGACGTGGTGCATCTATTGGAAATACTGCGCGATGACGTCAAGTTCGACACGATCAAAACCAAGACGACAAAACCCCTCAAGGGTTTAAAATTAGTCCCATATTACGGCTGTCTGCTGAACCGGCCTAAACAGGTGGCTATTGACAACGTCGAGGCGCCCACGGTGATGGGCGACCTGATCGCGGCCCTGGGCGGGGAGTCGCTCTACGACCCGTTCCTGACTGAGTGCTGCGGATCCTACCACACGGTGATGGACAAGGACGTGGTGGTGGACAAGACTGACCGCATCCTATCTTCGGCCAAGAAAAAAGACGGCGAGGCCATCATCACCAGCTGCCCGCTGTGCTTCTTTAACCTGGACGCCCGGCAGAAGGACATCAAAGAGAAGCTCGGCAAATCCGTTGACCTGCCGGTGTTCTACTTCACCCAGCTGCTGGCGCTGGCGCTGGGGCTTTCGCCGGAGGTCTGCATGTTCGATCTGCACGCAGTGGACCCCCGGCCGCTGCTGAAGGCCAAGGGATTGTTGTGAAACGCTCGGAATGAAAACGATCCGCTTGTCCGGCCATGCCCGGATTCAGTTGGCCTACCGGGGCGTGAACGAGGATGAGATTATCAACGCCATCGGCACCGCCGAGTGGACTAGATCGAAAGAGGGTCGTTCGGAATGCCGGAAGGATTTTTCGTTCAACAGCGTTTGGAACGGGAAGCAATATTCGACGAAACAAGTCAGACCCATTTTCAGCGAAGGGGAAAACGAAATAGTCGTAATCACAGTCTACAGCTATTTCTTTTAGGAGGACAGTATGAAGATCACCTATGATCCCGAGGTCGACGCGCTATACATTCGCTTTAAGGAAGCGACGGTGACCACAAAGCACCTGGACGACGGTATTGCCGCAGATTACGATGCCGAGGGTCATTTGGCCGGGATCGAGATACTGGATGCGATGAAGCATCTGGGCGACCGGTCGGTATTCAAGCAGATCGTGCTCGAGGATATAGCTCTTTCACGCGGCTGATGGTGCTGGCCCTGGGGCTTTCTCCGGATGTTTGCCGGTTTGACCTGCACACAATTGACTCACGACCCTTGCTTAAGGCTAAAGGATTGATGTAAATCCGAATATCGAAAACAGAAACAAACCCCAATGGCTGAAACTCAAATAACGAAACCATACGACTTGGAAGAAAGAACGTTTAAGTTCGCTCAGGCAGGCATAGCTTTCATTAAAAAACTCCCCAGAACTATTTCCAATATCGAAATCTCAAAACAACTCGTCCGTGCGGCTGAGTCGGTCGGCGCAAATTACATCGAAGCCAACGAGGCTCTGGGGAAGAAGGATTTCCTCCTCCATACCAGGATAAGCCGAAAAGAAGCCAAGGAAAGCAGGTATTGGTTGCGTTTGGCCGAAATAAATGATGTCGACATGGAAAACGAACGACAGACACTGGCAAAGGAATCGCAGGAGTTAATGAATATCTTCGGTTCCATTGTACGAAAAACCGAGGCCTGATATCTGGCGATTTTGATATTCGATATTGTTTCGAATTTCGATATTCGTATTTCGAATTTCATAAGGAGTAGATAAATGGAAGCCAAACTTAACCTAATCCCTATCCACATCATGGGCAAGCAGTACCTGGCGCCGGACACGCTGACGGTCCAGAAGCTCCATA
>JACQXR010000014.1 GCA_016208585.1 candidate division TA06 bacterium
ACGTCTTCCAATCGTTTGATCTTCTTCATACCGGAAGTTTACCATATTTTTACCGGGGTTGCTATCAAAGAACTCGTTTACTGCCAACTACTTCAGCTCGCCACCAAGTTCGATTTTACCCACACTCATTGGAGAAAAGCCCAAAAAATAGCGGCGGATATCCGCCAGGACTATAACCACAGGTAACTATTGGCAGGCTTGTTTTAGCAAGCCTTGATGAAAACCAGCCACGCCCCGCCAACGGCGAGGCTCCGCATTTTATCGTTCCGCCTTCGTGCAGGGAAAAATGCTTCGGCGGATAAATCATGGTATCGCTGAGCCAAGCCGAAGCGCCACTGGTGTGGCCTGAAACATAACGTTGTCAAAATATTAATTACCTGGATTCCCGCTGGAGCTTACGCTGAATGCAATGAAGCGCGGGAATGACAATAAACCCTGAAGTCAACAACAATGGCCACCAGCATAGACGGTAAAAAATATCTGCCGAGATACGGGCCAATCTCAATAATAATGAGTATGGGCAGTATCCTTCCGGCGAGAAAGTTCCATTCTATAATGTGATCAAACCTCTCATTTGGTGATAGCATGGGAAAGCGTGCGGAATCGCAAGATACCGAATTCAAATCGACCTGGAGGGATGAATATTTAAAGGCAATCTGCGCCTTTGCCAATACCAACGGCGGGACGCTGTTTATTGGCATTGACGACAAGGGGAAACCGGTAGGCATTACCGACGCCAAGCGGATGATGGAGGAAATACCCAACAAGGCCAAGGATTTGCTGGGCATTATGTCTGATGTCAGACAAGAAATGGAATCCGGGAAAACGGTTATCTCGGTGACCGTGCGGAAATCGCCAGCGCCGATCTCGTATCACGGCAAGTATTACATTCGCAGTGGCAGCACCACCCAGGAACTAAAAGGCCGTGACTTGACCCAATTCGTCATTTCCAAATCCGGACGGGGCTGGGATGACTACATTGAGGAGCGGGCAACGTTGAATGACATCGACCCCGAGGCCGTAATGTCGTTCCGGGGCTTTGCCGCCGGCCGGCTTCCGGCGATTAGGAACGAGCGTAGCATCTCCGCCATTATTAACAAACTCAACCTGCTGGAGAACGGCAAACCCAAACGGGCGGCAATTCTGTTGTTTGGCAAAAACCCCAAGCGGTTTTACATCAGCGCGTTCATCCGAGTGGGGAAATTCAGGGACGAGACGGACATCATTAGTACAGAAGAAATTGAGGGTAATCTGTTCCAGCAGGTGGAGCGGACGATAGAGCTATTGAAAACGAAATATCTTGTCACTACCGTGTCGTTCAAGGGCATTCACCGAAGGGAAACATTGGAATTACCAGAAGCGGCGCTACGTGAGGCCGTGATCAACGCAGTAATTCACCGAGACTACATTGGCGCGCACACCCAGATCCGCATCCTGCCCGATCGGATGACCATTTGGAACGAGGGCGGACTGCCCTGCGGCATCACCATAAGCGATTTGGCCAAAAGTCATCCATCGCGTCCGCGCAACGAATTACTAGCCGACGTATTCTACAAAGCGGGGCTGGTCGAAGCCTGGGGCCGGGGAACGGTCCTCATTCTATCGGCCTGCCGCAAAGCCGGGTTGCCCGCTCCGGCATTCAGAGAAGAGGCGAAAGGATTTGAGGTTACCTTTATATTAAGGGCGAAAACGTCAAGTATTCCAAAAACACAAGGTTTGACCGAACGGCAAAAGGATATTGCTGCACGTGTGAAAAAAGCTGGGTCAATTAAGTTGTCAGACATTGTCAAGGAATATGAAGGTGTTTCAACAAAGGCCATTTATCGCGATTTGCAAACCTTGGTTGAAAGAAGCGTTATCACCCAAAAAGGGACGAAAAAGGGCAGAACCTATAACATTATATAACGGACACATAACGGACACATAACGGACAAATAACAGACAAATAACGGACAAATAATGGACAAATAACAGACAAATAATGGACACATATCGCACGTCTTGGATATGCAATCTGCATAACTGAATAGTGTTGTAATAATAAAAAAGGCAATAATTGGGAAATATAAGGGCAATGACAATTGAGAAGTTTTTTGGAAATTAAAATATTATGGCCATCATCATCGACGGTAAAAAAATAGCGGCGGATATCCGCCATGAAGTCGCTGCCGAGGTATCAGCCCTAAAGGGGCAGGGGACAGAGCCCCATTTGGCCGTGATCATCGTGGGTTCTGACCCGGCCTCGCAGGTCTATGTCCGCAACAAGCACCAGGACTGCGAAGAGGTCGGCATCTGCTCTTCGGTGATCGAACTGCCGGCGGACACAACACAGGCGCAGTTGCTGGACAAGATCAAAGAACTCAATAACGACAAAACCGTCCACGGAATCCTGGTGCAGTCGCCGCTGCCCAAAGGCTTGTCCGAAGAACAGGCCTTCCAGTCCATCTCCCCGTTAAAGGATGTGGACTGTTTTCATCCTGAGAACGTGGGCCTGATGACCCTGGGGCGGCCGCGCTTTTTGCCCTGCACCCCGGCCGGGGTAATAGAACTGCTGGTCCGCACCGGGATCGAGATCTCCGGGAAATATATAGTGATCGTGGGCCGTTCCAACATCGTGGGCAAGCCCCTGGCCAACATGCTGCTGCAGAAGGCCAAAAACGGCAACGCTACCGTTACCGTCTGCCACACCGGCACCAAGGGGCTGGCTTATTACACCAAACAGGCCGACATAGTGATCGCGGCGGCCGGCAGCCCGGGGATGATCACCGGCAGCATGCTGAATAACAATTGCGTGGTGATAGACGTGGGGGTCAACCAGGTCGCCGACCTCAGCAAGAAGAGCGGGGTACGGCTGACCGGCGACGTGGATTTCGAGTCGGCCTCCAAGATAGCTTCCTACATTACGCCGGTGCCGGGCGGGGTGGGCCCGATGACCCGGGCCATGTTGCTGAAGAACACGGTGAAGGCGGCGGGGCTGAACCGATTGAAATCGAAACATTAATATTGCGGAGATCAGGATGAACAAAAATATCTTTTTCCGGAGGCTTGCTCTTATTTTAGCCATCGGGACTTTAGTGAAGTCCCCGGCCCCGGCCCAGCCAAAACCGGCGCCGCAACTGCTGGATCTGTATTCCATCGGTTTTCCGGCCTGGGATTATCAGCCCGCCGCCTGGAATATCAACGTGCTGAAGATATTCGACAATAAGCTGTATCTGGGCTATGGAGATGCCACAATAAATACCGGACCCACCGATGTGATCTATTACGATCTGGAATCAAAGAAATTTGTCAAGGAATTTACGGTTGACGATGAGGGAATTTACCAATATCAGGTGATTGACGGGAAATTGGTCATCCCCGGCGTAGATGCCACCGAGGAATGGGATTTCGGGAATATCTATGTGCTGGACAAATCCGGATGGGTGAAACACCGTTCCATTACAAAGGGCATCCATGTATTCGACGCCGTTTCTTATAAAAACAAATGGTACGTAGGCACCGGAAATTATTCCGAATTTACCAAGGAAGAGACTTTTGCCTTCGGGGCCATCCTCGGCTCGGCCGACAGCTGCAAGACCTGGAAATACGAATACATAACTCCGTGCGATAAAAACGGGGTTTACCGGATCAGCGCTTTAATATCATATAAAGACAAGCTTTATGCCTTTCCCTATGCCTATGTCGGATATTCTTTGGAGGAAGTCCCGGCGGAATACCGCCAATATTTAGGCAAACCCTATGTGGAGGACGGGAAGGAGTACTATCTGGTTTCCATCGACAACGCTTTCGGGAACACCGACGCCGTCTGCTATAACGGCAGTTTATGGCAACCGGCCGACCTGGTCCCTGACCCCCAGGCCTACCACACCCGCCCGGTTGTTTTCCGGGATAAACTTATCCTTTCCGTTATTTCCGGCAAATATATAAGTTCTGTTTCGGACTATATCGAACAAAAGGGAAAGCTTCCGGACAACGTCAAGACTTCGCTGTATGTTTTTGACGGGCTGAAAACCGAAAAACTGACTTTCGCATACGAGCTGATCCGGGATATTCTGCCCAAGCAGGACAAATTGTATATACTGTATTTCAACAAAGGGCAGAACCTGATAGCCGAGACCACCGACCTTAAAACCTGGAAATATTACCTGTTGCCGGCCTCTGTTAAGAAACCTTTGTCCATAGAAACTGACGGCAATGTGTTTTACGTGGGCGCCGCGGACGGAAATGTCTTCAGGGCCGCTCTAAATGCTCAAGTCACAAGCGGAACAGCAGCCGGCAGGCTGCCGGTAAAATTCTATGGCGCGGCCGAGACTGCCAAAGAGGCCCAAAGATACTGGGCGGCCGTGACCGGATGGAAGACCCTGGGCCGGGCGGCAAAGTATTCCTGCGAGATAAAAACGGACAACGCCATCGAAATTAAAACCGATAACCTTTCGGGCCTCATCGTTTACCTGCCTTTGGACCTGGTGGACAAGTCAAAACTACTGACGCTTGAGATAGACGGCCAGCAGATCTTTAAAGACAAATCCTCGGGGTTCTCCAGTTTTGACCTGTCCCTGAAGAACGGCAAATGGCGGGCTGCCAAGGGGAATAAAACTCCAGGGTCCTTCAAAACAAAAGACATCGTGGTCGGCCGGGCGGGGTCGGACCTATCCCGGAAAGGCGACGATCCGGAAACTGGCAACTGGCAGGCCGATGTTATCAAATGGGCAGGCAAGACCGATATCGCCCTGGTCACCCGCGGGTCGGTGCGAAAAGATATCCGGAAGGGCGATATAACGGCTGCCGACGTTTACAACCAAAATTACCGCAACACCATTTGCATATTCAAAGCCAAGGGGGCGGACATCAGGAGAATGCTGGAATACAACATCAAACAGCCGGCGAGAGGCGACAAGATCCAGGTCTCCGGGTTTGACTTTGCCTATAATGCCGCCAAGGATCCGCAGAAGAACGTCATCACCGCCTTACGGCTTGCCCCGGACAAAGAATATTCGGTCGCCACCTCAAACTATATAGTGCAAGAGGCAAAAAATATAGTAGGAGACGAAATCAAGGCCGAAGATACGTATCAAAGCGTGATCGAGGCCACCATCAAATGGCTGCAGGAAAACAAGAAGATCGGCGCCATATCTCCGAGGATAAAGATCAATAAGCTTGACTGATCATAGCTAAATGCCCGACGATAAACAGATAATCCTTTCGGTCAGCCAGCTCAACGCCCAGGTGCGGCGGGTGCTGGAGTCCTCCATACCCAGGCTGTGGGTCAAGGGCGAGGTCTCCAACATGACGGCCCATTCCTCCGGCCACTTGTACTTCAGCTTAAAGGACGGCGGGGGGCAGGTGCGCTGCGTGATGTTCAAGACCGCCGCCCAGTCGCTGCTGCTGCTGCCTCAGGATGGGATGCAGTGCCTGGCCCTGGCCGACGTTACTCTATACGAGCGCTCCGGGCAGTATCAGCTCAATGTCCAGCAGCTCCAAATAGCGGGACAGGGCGAACTGGCTTTGGCCTTTGAACGTTTAAAAAACAAGCTTTTTCAGGAAGGCTTGTTCGATCCCGAACACAAGCGGCCCATCCCAAAATATCCTTCGGCCATCGGCCTGGTCACCTCGCCCACCGGGGCGGCCCTGCGCGACATCGTCAAAGTCATCAAGCGCCGCTGGCCGCTGTGCCGGATGATCCTGTGCCCGGTGCCGGTGCAGGGCCTGGGGGCCGGGGACAAGATCGCCGAGGCCATCAGACAGTTCAACGATTTCGGCCAGGTCCAGTTTTTGATCGTGGGCCGGGGCGGCGGCTCGGCCGAGGACCTGTGGGCCTTCAACGAAGAGGCGGTGGCCCGGGCCATCTATGAATCCAGGATCCCGGTGATCTCGGCGGTGGGGCACGAGGTGGATTTCACCATCGCCGATTTTGTGGCCGACCTCAGGGCGCCCACCCCTTCGGCCGCGGCCGAACTGGCGGTGCCCGACCTGGCCGAGGTCAGATCAAACCTTTTGGATTCCGGCTCCAGGATCAAGAACGCCCTGTTATGGCTGGCTTCCCAGTGCCGGCAGCGGCTGGAGGCCATCGGCCGCAGTTACGGAATGATGCGGCTGGCCGACATAGTGGAGCAGAAATCGCAGCAACTGGCCCGGACCCAAAAGCAATTGGGTGCGGTACTGGCCTGGCAGGTCGGGTCATTGAAAATAAAATTAGACGGATTAAGCCAATCCCTGGCGGCCCTCGGTCCTGGCTCGGTGCTGGCCCGGGGCTATAGCATCTGCCGCGATCAAAATGGCAAGATAATCAAAGATTCAAGATACCTGAACCCGGACGATGACCTAACCGCAGAGTTTTCCCGGGGATGGGCTAAAACGATAGTTAAGGAGACGGGCCGATGAAAACCGCAAAAAAAAGCCAGCCGAAGGATTTCAAACTGGAGGCAGCCTTGAAAAGGCTAGAACAGATCGTAGAGAAACTGGAATCCGGCGAAGTGGAGATAGACCAGGCTTTGGGCCTGTATCAGGAGGGGATGGAGCTTTTAGGCCAGGCCAAAGCCGCCTTAAACGAGGTGAATTTCAAGATCAAAAAACTTACCCTGACCGGCCAGGGGGAATTTAAAACCGAAGCAATGAAATTGGAGGAAGGTTCTAATGACCAAGAGTAAAACCCAAAAAGCCAAAACGGCAAAAGCCAAGATCCCCCTGAAGACGGTTGTCAAAAAGACTGCCGGCAAACGGCCGGCCAAGCCGGTGAGCAGGAAAACGACCAAGCCCGCCGTCAAGAAGGCGGCCAAACCAACCGTCAAAGCCAGGCCGCCCCAAAACACAGAATTATCCGGGCTTTTGGAAGAAGTGAAAAAGCGCAAGGAAAGCGTCCGCCAGTATCTTAAGCTGAAGGACCGGCCCGACAAGTTCCTGCCCGAGGATATCTACCGCGGAATGCACAGCTATCTGGGGATCGGCGGCAAATCCTTAAGGCCGGCGGTCTGCTTGCTGTGTTGCGGGGCGGTGGGCGGGGACGAGGACAAGGCCCTGCCGGCGGCGGCGGCCATCGAGGTCTACCACACCTGGACCCTGGTGCACGACGACATCATAGACCGGGACAAGCTGCGCCGGGGCGCGGCCACGGTGCACGAGGAACTGACCCAGCGGGCGGCCAAGCGGCTGGGGCTTAAGGGCGAGGAAGCCAGCCACTACGGCACCTCCATGGCCATCCTGGCCGGAGACCTGCAGCAGGGCTGGACTATCGCCCTTTTAACCGAACTGGTGCGGGAGCGGGGGGTGAACCCCATCCTGGTGCTGCAGCTGATCCTGGACCTGGAGATAGACGTCCAGTCGGCCCTGATCGAGGGCGAAGCCCTGGACGTCCAGTATTCCAAGATGCCGCTGGAATCCTTGAACGAAGAAAAGATTCTGTCCATGCTCTGGAAGAAGACCGGGGCCCTTTACCAGTTCGCCGGCAAGGCCGGGGCCATGATCGGAATAGACCAGCCCAACCACAAGCACCCCTACGTGGAGGCCCTGTCCCAATTCACCTCCAACTGCGGGATGGCCTTTCAGCTCCAGGACGACATCCTGGGAATCTTAGGAAACGAGAAGACCCTGGGCAAGCCGGTGGGTTCGGACATCCGGGAAGGCAAGCGGACGGCAATAGTCTATCATGCCCTGAACGCGGCCTCCCGCTCCGAAAGGAGTTTGATCCTGAAGACCCTGGGCAATCCCAAGGCCACCCCGGCCCAGGTCAAAAGCGTTACCCAGCTGTTCGTGAAACTGGGCGGCATCGAGCATGCTGCCGAACTGGCCCAAAAATACGTGCGCCGGGCTATCACCGCGTTAGAGCCGCTGCCGGAAACAGAGTACAAGCAGCTTCTGATGCAGTGGGCCGATTATATGGTCAACCGGGAATTTTAACGAAGCCGGTTTGCTGTTTACCGTTTATTGTTCGCTGTTCACTGTTAATTGGTTTTCTGCCTTGCAGATGAAGTAATCAACCCAATAAACTGTTCACTGTTCATTGTTCATTGTTCATTGTTCACTGTTCATTGTTCATTGTTCACTGTTCATTGTTCATTGTTCATTGTTCACTGTTCATTGTTCACTGTTCACTGTTCATTGTTCATTGTTCATTGTTCATTGTTCATTGTTCATTGTTCATTGTTCATTGTTCACTGTTCATTGTTCACTGTTCATTGTTCATTGTTCATTGTTCATTGTTCATTGTTCACTGTTCACTGTTCATTGTTCACTGTTCATTGTTCATTGTTCATTGTTATAATGCCGTTTTGGGAGATCCTACATAACAAAATGCTCTGGGCCGTGGCCGTCAGCGGTATTTCCACCCAGGTATTGAAGGCCTTCGCCTCGGTCATCTGGGAGGGCCGGCTCAACTGGCGGCGGACCCTGGAGCCCGGCGGAATGCCCAGCTCGCACGCCGCTTCCTCGGCCACCATGGCCACCATGATAGGCTTAAGCTCCGGGTTCGACAGCTGGCTTTTCGCCTTGTCTTGCTATGCGGCCTTTGTGGTGATGTACGATGCGGCCGGGGTGCGGAGGGCGGTGGGCCGCCAGGCCATGGTATTAAACCAGATGCTGGGAAGCCGTAACCTTAAAAAAAGAGCCCAGGGCTTGCAGATCAAAGAACTGTTGGGCCACACTCCGATTGAGGTCGTGGCCGGATGTATTTTGGGAATATTCTGGGGGCTTGTTTTTCACTACTTGATAGGATAATTTATGATCCTGGAAAAAATAAATACTCCGGGCGATCTGAAAGGCCTGAACCTGCAGCAGCTGAAGCAGCTGGCGGGAGAAGTGCGCCAGCAGATTATAGACGTGGTTTCCAAGAACGGGGGGCACCTGGCGCCCAGTCTGGGCACGGTGGAGCTGACCATCGCCCTGCACTATGCCCTGGATGCCCCAGAAGACAAGCTGATCTGGGACGTGGGCCACCAGACCTATGCCCACAAAATCCTTACCGGCCGGAAAAATGAATTTTGCACCCTCCGCACCTACCGGGGTTTAAGCGGCTTTCCCAAACGGGCCGAAAGCCAATATGATTGTTTTGACACCGGGCACGCCTCCACCTCTATTTCGGCGGCCCTGGGGATGGCCTGCGCCCGGGACCTGGCCGGAGAGAAATACCGGGTGGCGGCCATCATCGGCGACGGCTCGCTGACCGGGGGCCTGGCCTTTGAGGGCCTGAATCATGCCGGCCAGCTGAAAAAAACCATGCTGGTGGTCCTAAACGACAACCGGATGGCCATCTCCAAACGGGTGGGAGCCCTGGGCCAGTACCTGACCCGGATCACCACCGCCCCGGCTTATACTAATTTTGAAAAAAACGTCTGGGATCTTCTGGGCGCCCTGCCCAAGGACATGGGACAGCCCACCCGGGTGATGTTCCGCCGCCTCCGCCAGGGCTTCAAAAACCTGATCGTGCCGGGCCTGACCTTTGAAGAGCTGGGTTACCATTACGAAGGCCCGGTGGACGGCCATGACCTGCAGGCCCTGATAAAGATACTGAACCGGATCAAAGACCTTTCGGGCCCGACCATGCTTCATGTGCTGACCACCAAGGGCAAGGGGTATGCCCCGGCCGAAAGCAACGCCGAAAAATTTCACGGGGTGGGAGCCTTTGATCCTGAGACCGGCGACTCCCGCACCCAATCAGACATTCCCTCCTACACCGAGGTCTTCGGCCAGACCCTGACCGAGCTAGCCCGGCAGAATCCTAAGATCGTGGCCATCACCGCGGCCATGCCCGAAGGCACCGGTCTGGACATTTTCCGGGAGGCCATCCCGGAAAGATTTTACGACGTGGGCATAGCCGAACAGCATGCCCTGACCTTTGCCGCTGGGTTGGCGGTCCGGGGTTTCAGACCGGTGGTGGCCATCTACTCCACATTTTTACAACGGGGCTACGATCAGATAATTCACGACATTGCCCTCCAAAAACTGCCGGTGGCGCTGGCCATTGGCCGGGCCGGGCTGGTGGGCGAGGACGGCCCCACCCATCACGGGCCTTTCGACGTTTCTTACCTGCGATGCGTTCCCAACCTGCTTTTGATGGCCCCGAAAGATGAACAGGAATTAAAGGACATGCTGTTGACCGCTTTGAAACATGACGGTCCTGCGGCCATTCGGTATCCCCGGGGCAGCGGTTTCGGTGTCAAATTAAAAGCCCCGCAGGAACTGGCCTTGGGGCGGGCCAAAAACTTAAGGGAGGGCAAGGCCGGCGCCATATTGGGCCTGGGCATAGGGGCCACGTTAGGACTTCAGGCCGCCGGGCTGCTTGTTTCCCAAGGACTGGAGCTGGAGGTCTGGAACGCCAGGTTCGCCAGTCCGCTTGACGAGGAGGCCATCCGCGATATTTTAACCCGCCACCAAAAAACGCTGACCATCGAAGAAAATGTCCTGGCGGGAGGTTTCGGCTCGGCCGTGCTGGAGTTGGCCAACCGCCTTGGCCTGAAAACCGAGATCAAGCGGCTGGGCCTGCCCGACAGTTTCGTGGAGGCCGGACCACGACCCTTGCTTTTGGAAAAGAACGGCCTCAGCGCTTTGGGCATTGCGGCTTTGGCGGAAAAATATTTTAAGGCCCGGCCATGAACAACGTGCCGCCCGAGGATGCAGTCTACATCGTCAACAAGCCGCCGGGACCTACCTCCTTTGCCCAGGTAGCCAGCCTCAGGCGGCTATTGGGCATTAAAAAGGCCGGGCATGCAGGAACACTTGATCCTGACGCCTCCGGAATACTGATAGTGCTGACCGGCCAGGCCACCAGGGCCGCAAAGTTCTTTGAGGGGCTGGACAAGGAATATTTGGCCGGCATCAAACTGGGGGTGACCACAGATACCTACGATCTCAGCGGGCAGGTATTGTCCACCGTAGCCGTACCGGATCTCAGCCGGACCGAGATCAAGCTGGCCTTAAAGAATTTTCAGGGCCAGATCATGCAGGCCCCGCCGGCTTTTTCGGCCATCAAAAAAGACGGACAGCCCTTGTACAAGGCGGCCCGCCAGGGAAAACCGGTAGAACTGGTCCCCCGTCAGATTGAAATTCAATGGATAAAACTAAAACAAATCACCCTTCCCGAGATCACTGTTTCGGTCAAATGCTCCAAGGGAACCTACATCCGCTCGCTGGCCTTTGATCTGGGAAAAATATTGGGCTGCGGCGCGGCCCTGTCCGGCTTAATCAGAACGGCGGTAGGAGAGTTCACCATTGACCGGGCCGTGCCGGGAGATTCCGGCAAAGAGCAGCTGGCGGCGGCGGCGATCTCCATAGACCAGGCCCTGTATTTTATAGAATCCCTGGAGCTTACGTCAGATCGGGCACAAAGGATCGGCCACGGCAATCCCGTGGACTGTGCTCATCCCGATGCCGGACAGGTCAAGGCCCGTTATCAGGATCAGATACTGGCCATTGGCCCGGTCCAAAACCACGTCTTCAAACCGCAGACGGTATTGGCGCCGCAATGCTGACCATCACCCGCCTCAATAATTTCGGCAAGGAGCATCCCGGCGCAGTGGTGGCCCTGGGGGTGTTCGACGGCCTGCACCGGGGTCACCAGGCCCTGATAAAAAAACTGGTTGCCAGGGCCCTACAGTCCGGACGCCAAAGCGTGGCGCTGACCTTTGAACCCCATCCCCAAAAGGTGCTCCGCCGGACAAGTCAGCCGTTCATCCTGACTACCGGTCCCGAGAAGAAACTGCTGCTGTCCCGGATGGGGGTGGACGTGATGGCCGTGATCCGTTTTTCCAAAAGCATGGCCGAGATGGCTCCGGAGCAGTTTGTAAAAAAGATACTGGTCAACAAGCTGGGGGCCGCGACGGTGATCTGCGGAGAGGACTGCGGGTTCGGGGCGGGAAGAGAAGGGGACATCGGCCTGCTTAAAGCGCTGGGACTGAAATACGGCTTTATGGTGGAAGGGATAACCGCCTGCAAGTCCAGACAGGAAAAAATAGGCAGCACCTTGATTCGGCGGCAGATCCAGAAAGGCCTTTTTAACCAGGCGGTTAAGTTGCTGGGGCATCCCTATCTCATCAACGGCCTGGTGGTCAAGGGCCGGGGCGTGGGAAGGAAGTTGGGTTATCCCACCGCCAATCTTAAAGCAAACGATAAACTCAAACTCATTCCCGGGGACGGGGTCTATACCGCCCGGGCCTTGGTAGGTAAAAAGACCTATGACGGAATGTTGTATATCGGAGGCCGGCCGACCTTCGGCGGCAAAAGCACCCGGGCCATAGAATTCAGCGCTTTTGAAAACCCGGGGAACCTCTACGGCCGGGAGTTGACCCTGGAGGTCCACCAGTTCATCCGGCCGGACAAGAAGTTCGGCAGCCTGGAGCATCTGAATAAGACGATTGCCGGGGATCAGATAAAAATAAGAAATTATTTTACTTGACTTATATATACAAAAAGCATATATTTATATATAGGAGATAGAAGATAGAGAGATGAGGCCGTGAACGGCCTGTTGTGTGGGGACTGTGGCTACATTCCCTAACCCAGGCATTAATGCCTGGGTTAGGAAAGCCTGACTTACTGTGAGCCAAGGCCATTCATGGCCTTATAATAGGAGGCATATATGAAAACATTGGTGGAATTGGACGAACATCTGTTAAAGGAAGCCTTTCGGCTGACCGGGGCCAAGACCAAGCGCCAGGTAATAAACCTTTCCCTGGAGGAACTGGTGCGCCAGAAAAGAATGATCAGCCTTAAACAACGGCTGGGCCGGACCGGACTGAACCTAACTTTGAGCAAGCTGGAGGCCGCCAGAAATGCCCGGTAGGGGATTGGTCCTGATAGACAGCTCGGCCTGGATCCTGGCCTTAAGGCCCAAGGGTTCGCTGACGGCCCAACGCTTGGTAGGAGAACTGCTGGAACATGACCGGGCCGCCACCGCCGGAATGATCATGGCAGAACTTTTACAGGGGGCCCGAAACGAAGGAGAGTATCAAAACCTCTCCCGCGAGCTGGGCTCTTTGCATTACCTGCTGTTTGCGGACGAGGACTGGAGGCCCATCTCCCAGCTGGGCTATCGCCTGATCAGGGCCGGGCTAAAAATTCCCATTACCGATATTATCGTTGCCCACCTGGCCATAAAACATCGCTGTCTGCTGCTGCACGCCGACCGGCATTTTGAGCTGATGGCCAAGGAGGCAGGGCTGGCGCAAAAATATTTGAGGCCGGGTACCTGAAAAACAAACCTTTAATAGACTATCCATTCCTTTCAGGAAATAACCATAAGAGCATTACAGAATCTGAACTCAACCCACTTCGGCTCTGGCTTCGGCACTTCGACAGGCTCAGTGCAACGCACGCTCAGCCCGGCGGCTCAGCGCAAGCCTTTCTCCCCTTCTCTTTGCTTTGACTATGCTCAGCATGAGTCCAAGAGAAGGAGACGGGGGATGAGTTCTAATATGGTCACTACTTAAACATTCTTGAGTCCAGGATAAAAATCATTGCGAATTAATTGCCAGAAAACAAAGCATAATATATTTAGGAGCACCACCCATGATCAAAGATATTTCGGCCTTCTACTCCAAGAACGCCCTTAACATGAAGCGTTCCGAGATCCGCGAGCTGCTCAAGTTCACCCGCCAGCCCGGAATCATCAGCTTTGCCGGAGGCCTGCCGGCCGCTGACACATTTCCGGTGAAGGAGATAGAAGATATCTCCTGCCAAATCCTGCGGGAGAAGGGGGCCTATGCCCTACAGTACGGAACCACCGAGGGCGAGGCGCCATTAAGGGAGGAGGTTGCCAAATGGATGTCCCGGGAAAAACCGGGGATCAAGCCGGAGAATATCTTTATCACCTCCGGCTCCCAGCAGGGGCTGGATATCATATCCAAGGTGTTTCTGAACCCCGGAGACACTGTAATAGTGGAGCTTCCCAGCTACGTGGGCGGGCTGCAGGCCTTTGCCGCCTACCGGGCCAAGATGGCGGGCGTGCCCCAGGACGATCAAGGAATGCGGATGGACAAGCTGGAAAAGATTTTGGCCAGGATGGCCAAGAAGAACAAAAAGCCCAAGTTCATATACGTGGTGCCGGATTTCCAAAACCCGTCGGGCATAACCATGAACCTGGAGCGCCGAAAAAAGCTGTTGGAGCTGGCCTATCAATACGAGATTCCGATAGTGGAAGACAGCCCCTACCGCGACCTGCGTTTCACCGGGGAGCCGGCGCCGCCCATCTACAGCTTAGACGCCCAGAACCAGGTGATAGTGCTGGGGACTTTCTCCAAAATATTCTGTCCCGGCCTGCGCCTGGCCTGGATCACCGCCCCGGCCGAATGGATGGACCGGATGATAGTGGTCAAACAGAGCATGGACCTGTGCAGCCCCTCGTTCAACCAGCTGGTCACCGCCGAATACATGAGGCAGGGCCTGCTGCAGCCCCAGATAGAGCGGATCAAGGTCCTTTACGGCCAGAAGTGCCAGGTGATGCTCAAGGCCCTGAAGAAGCACATGCCCAAAGGGGTTAAATGGACCAAGCCCGAAGGCGGGCTGTTCCTGTGGCTCAAACTCCCCAAGAACATGAGCGCCAACGAACTTTTTCCCAAGGCCATCGAAGAGAAGGTAGCCTACGTAGTGGGCACCGCCTTCCATTGCGACGGCAAGGGCCAGAACGCCATGCGGATAAATTTTTCCTATCCCACCGAGACCCAGATCGAGGAAGGGGTTCAGAGGCTGGCCAATACGATAAAGAAGAATATGTGATTCTAAGAAGACAGAATATTGAAGTTTGAATATTGAAGGGTGGTTCCGTATTCCGTCTTCAAAATTCAATATTCATCCGAAGCGTTTAAGAGGAGAAAGTATATGCTAGAGAAACGCGAACAATGGGGATCCAAACTGGGGGTCATTCTGGCCGTGGCCGGAAGCGCGGTGGGACTGGGAAACTTTTTGCGGTTCCCGGCCAAGGCGGTGCTCAACGGCGGCGGGGCCTTTATGATCCCCTACTTTGTGGCCTTTTTGCTTTTGGGCATCCCCCTGATGTGGGTGGAGTGGACCCTGGGCCGGATGGGCGGGGAGCGCGGCCACGGCACCGCCCCCGGAATCTTCGACAAGTTGGACGGGACGGGGCGCTGGGCCAAATATCTTGGCACCATAGGGGTGCTGGGCCCGTTCCTCATCCTGATCTACTATATGTACATAGAATCATGGACCCTGGCCTATGCCTGGTACTCGTTCACCGGGCATCTGCCTTTCGGTGGAGGCCAGGCCGATATGAAGGCCTTTTTGTCGGGCTTTCAGGGCCTGGCGCAAAACCAGTATTTTTCCGGTCTGGCCCCGGCCTTGACTTTTTTTGCCATCACCTTTCTGTTGAACTTCTACTTCATCTATCAGGGAGTTCAGGGCGGAATCGAAAAACTCTCCAAGTACGGGATGCCAGTGCTGATAGGGATAGGGATCCTGCTGACCATTCGGGTGCTGTCTCTGGGGACTCCCGACCCAGCCTTACCGGAGCTTTCGGTGAAGAATGCTTTGGGATTCGTCTGGAATCCCGATTTTTCGCAATTGGGATCAGCCAAGGTCTGGATAGAAGCCGCCGGGCAGATATTTTTCACCCTGTCGGTGGGGATCGGTGTGATCCTGACCTATGCCAGCTATCTTAAAAAGAACGACGACGTGGCGCTGTCGGGCCTGACCGCTTCGGCCACCAACGAGTTTTGCGAAGTGATCCTGGGCGGTTCGATTGTCATTCCCGCGGCCTTCATCTTCCTGGGCGGGGCGGCCGGAGCCCTGACTGCCGCCCAGAGCGGCACGTTCAACCTGGGCTTCGTGACCATGCCCATGATCTTCGGCAAAATGCCGCTGGGGGCTTTGTTCTCGGGGATGTGGTTCCTGTTGCTGTTCATAGCCGGCATCACCTCTTCGGTCTCCCTGATCCAGCCGGTCGTGTCCTTCCTGGAGGACGAACTGAAATGGAACAGAAAAAAGTCGGTGTTGACCCTGGGTCTCGTATCCCTGCTGGCCTGCCTCCCGGCCATCTTCTTTCTGGGGCACGGGTTCGTGGACGAGCTGGATTTCTGGGGAGGCACCCTGTTCCTGGTGATCTTTGCCGCCATCGAGATCATCCTTTTCTCCTGGGTTTTCGGCATCGAAAAAGGCTGGCAGGAGATGCACCAGGGGGCCCAGATGAAGATCCCCGGCATCTATAAATACATCATCAAATATGTCACCCCGCTCTACCTCCTGATATTGCTTGGGGTATGGTCTTACCAGCAATTCTGGCCGGTGCTGGCAATGAAGGGGGCGGCCCCGGCCGATCAGCCCTATAGGTGGGGCGCCCGGGGGCTGGTGTTCGGCCTGTGGGCGGTGGTCATTGCGCTGGTGGCCTGGGCCTGGAGAAAACGAACCGTAATATCTTAATAGCGAAAAACGAATATTGAAACAATACCAAAGCACTAAATCACAATTATTAAATTTGAGATTCGTGTTTAGAATATTGTTTCGGATTTCGGATTTCGCATTTCGAATTTTCAAAGGGAGGTTCAAAACATGAACATCTGGGGCCTAATCTTCATGGCCTTTTCCTGGGGCTTGATCATATTCTTGACGGTTTACAGTTTTACCCTGGTGCTTAAGGGGAAATAAACCAACCTCAATAAACTACCCAAAAGTAAAAGGAGCAGCGGGATGAAAAACAATCTTTTCGTAGCAGTGGTTTGCGCTCTGGCCTTGGCGCTGGTTGCTTCCTGCAGCCTGGGGCCGCGCACCATCAAGATCGGGGTGGCCGGGCCCATGACCGGCCCGCAGGCCAAACAGGGCACAGATTTTCTTAACGGCGTCAGATTGGCAGTGGAGGAGTGGAACGCCAGAGGGGGGGTTTTGGGCAAGAAGATCGAAGTGATCTACGAGGACGACCGGGGGGACCCCAAGGACGCGGTGGCTGTGGCCAACAAATTAGTCAATCAGAACGTGGCGGCGGTCGTTGGTCATTATGGTTCTTCCTGCTCAATTCCGGCCTCGGCCATCTATTACGAAGCGGGGATAGTGCAGATAACCCCATCTTCCACCAACGGCTCCCTGACCCTCAAGGGAAAAAGGGCCACGGTGTTCCGGGCCTGCGGCCGCGACGACCAGCAGGCCTCGTTCGACGCCCAGTATGTCCGGGAGGTGCTGAAGAAGAAACGGGTGGCCATACTGGACGACAAGACCACCTACGGCCAGGGGCTGGCCAAGGATTTTGAGAAGAACCTGGGGCCCACCGTCAAAGTGGTGGCCTACGAGCATGTCACCCAGGGCGACAAGGATTTTGCGGCGGTGCTTACCAAGATCAAGCCCCTTAACCCGGAGCTGATATTCTACGGTGGTTATTACCCCGAGGCCGGGCTGATCGTCACCCAGATGCGGAGGCTGGGGATCAGAGCCCTGTTCATGTCCGGCGACGCCACCATCGACCAGGAATACCTGAATATAGCCAAGCTGGATGCCGAGGGGACCTATCTCTCGTACGGTCCGGATTTCGAGAAATTAGAGAGCGCCAAAAAATTCATAGCCGACTACCAGAATAAATACGGCCAGGTAGGGCCATATTCGCTGTATGCCTATGACGCCGCCAACGTGGCCTTGAAGGGCGTTGAGCTGGCCGGGTCCGCCGAAGGGGCCAAGATCGCGGCCGCCATTCACGGCAATGCTTTTAACGGGGCCCGGGGCGTTCTGGAATTTGACGAGAACGGCGACCTCAAAAACAGCCCCTATGTGGTGTGGGTGGTCAAGGACGGCAAGTTCGAGGCGGTAAAATAGAGAGGTATTATTCTCCCTAAGGCTAAAAGACAAATACAGAGCGGGTTGTCAGATGACGCTGATCGTCAGTCAAAACATAATGATAGCCGAGGATGAAATATCAGAGGAATTCATCCGGGCTTCGGGGCCGGGAGGACAGAACGTCAACAAAGTGGCCACCGCGGTCAAACTGAAGTTCGACGCGGCCCGCAGTCGATCCCTGCCGTCGGAAGTAAAGCAGAGGCTTTTTTTCCTTTACAAGAACCGGATCAACCTGGACGGTTTTCTGATCATCGACGCCCGCAATCGCCGGACCCGGGAGGCCAACCGCTTGGAAGCCAGGGAACGGCTGGCGGAGATCATTAGGCTGGCGGCCATCAAGCCCAAGCTCCGCCGGAAGACCAAGCCCACCCATGCTTCCCGGGCCAGGAGGCTGGATGAAAAAAAGAAACAGGGCCGGACAAAATCCCTGCGGAAAAAAGTTGGAGATACCGGAGAGGAATAGATCGGAACAAACCAAATATTTATGTGCTAACTTTGCAATAAAAGCGTACACCCACGGTTGCGGTTTTTCGCTGGTGATGGTAAGATAATAGCTTTCAATATGTAAAGGAACTACGATCAATGAAGCAAGAGGAAGCCAAAAAAGTTCCAGGAAGCCTGGCGCCT